>DATHGW010000090.1:0-3399 GCA_035317445.1 Puia sp. | reverse complement strand
CAGATGATGTGGCCGAGCAGGAAAATTATGCCCGTGAGGAACGGGAACTGATGCTGCTCACGGAAAAAAAACGATTCACCGGCTGGGAATATGAAAAACCGCGATCCACCTCCGGAACGGACAGGGAAGAAAGCAACTATTTTGCCGGCATCCGTGGAAGGGTTTTGAATAAAGCAAGGATAACACAAAAAAACCTTGTGGTAACCCTGTTCAGCAACCAGGAGCAGGATGGAATTGTTTTCGCCATGGATACAACAGACGAAAAAGGCCGCTTCGCTTTTCCACTGCCCAATTTGAGAGACAGCACAGGCTTTCAACTTGACATAACCAATTTAAAAGGCCAGGAGGAGGATGTACTGTTGGAAATGGACAGCATGTCTTTGCCCAGCTTTAAAACACCTGTAGCACTGAAAGTAAAATTTTTTGGCATGGCGCCGAATACCTTGCAATATTTCAAGACCTATTCTTTGGATACGATCTTATATGGCAGGGGCAAGCAATGGCTCAAACCCGTCACGGTAGGCGCCAGAAGGAAAAAACCGGTCGACTATATCGAGAACAAAAGGGCAAGCATGTTCTCAAAAATAATTACCCATGATGAATTTTCGCCCGGCATGCATGGAGTAACCAATGCCGTGCTCATGGCGCCCGGCGTGCATTATTTCAATGGACTGATCAATATCGGCGGCACCGCAGGATTCGGAGCCAGTCCATATAATGAACCCCTGCTGGTGATCGATGGGGTTCCCGTCTCCGTCTCGTTGAGCATCGGACCACAGTTTGATCCCTCGCTCAATAAGACGAGCCCTCTCCTCTACTACCTCGATCAATTTTCCTCGAGCACGATCGATTTTATCGAAATATTGTCTGGTCCAGAAGCAGCACTCTACGGTGCTCAGGGAGGTAATGGCGTGATTTTGGTTTACACCATGAACAGACATCTGCCGGAAAAAAATCAATCCAAACATGGGTTAAAGACAATATACGCCAAAGGGTACACGAACGCGCCTGATTTCACTGGACCCGATTACAGCAAGGAAAGCGAAATGAAAAATCCCGGCACCGATCAGCGTCCGACAATTTATTGGAATGCAAATGTGCTCACCGATGACCAGGGCAGGGCTTCGCTTAGTTTTTTTACGGGCGACAACCCCACCAGCTATACTTTGACCATAGAGGGGATCACCCTGAATGGAGATATTATTTATAGAAGAGCAGTCATCCAAAGAAAATAAACCCCGTTTCATGCCTGCCAAAAAAATATGTTGCTGCTTATATGGGTTATTCATTTTTTTGTCCCTGGCTGCCCAGGATAAATATACCATCAGTGGAACAATTACGAATGCAAAAACCGGTGCCCCCATTTCCAATGCCAGCGTCTATATTGCCAATACCTCTCATGGCACGGCCACCGATAAGCTGGGTGTCTTTGAACTTCATCATGTGGCCCCGGGCAGCTTTCAACTGGTCGTATCTTATGTCGGTTATGTCACCAGAATTTTCCCCTTCTCCTCGGATAGCCTGCCGATGAAATTACATGCGACGCTGGAATTAAAACCAACCGAATTGGATTTGGTCATGGTAAAACCCTTCATGAAGGATGGCTGGGAAAAATGGGGACAATTCTTCGTATTCACTTTCATTGGAACTTCAGTCGTGGCCAGGGAGGCCACCATCGTCAACAATAAGGCCATTAAGTTCCGGTGGTCAACAAGACCCAATGTCTTGGAAGCAGTGGCGGATGAACCGCTGATCATTGAGAACAAGGCCCTCGGTTACCGCATCAAATATGACCTGGAAGAATATTCTTATGACAGCAGTGAACACATGCTTTATTTTGAAGGCTTTCGCTTCTTTGAAGACATGGCAAAGGATATGAACAAAATACCCCGGCGCTGGATCGGCAACAGGAGACAGGCCTACCAGGGATCTATCATGCACTTTATGAGGGCGCTATATCATAATAAATTAAAGGAGGAAGGCTTTGAAGTGACCAGGCTCACCAAACAGGGTGTCGATTATTTTGCCAAAACTGAAAAGTTGCTAACTGCAGATAGCCTCTTAAGCAACGGCGAAGACTCAACCAAGCAGTTGGTCTTCAAAGATCATCTATCGGTCACCTACCTGAACGCAAAATCCGACCAGGAATATACAAATCCTGAATCCGGCAGAAAAGGAGGCTGGCGTCAGCATTCCATCATTAACCTCCGGTCCGATGATCCTGTAAACATTGAATACAATGGAAATTATTTTCCACCGCTTAATATTCTGCTCAGGGAATACTGGGGCTGGAGCGAAAAAGTAGGAAAAATTCTCCCCCTCGATTATGTTGATGAAAGTGAAACCGACAAAAAATAAGTCTCATTCTCCTTTATCTTCCTCCAGGTCCTCGTGATTCTCGCCACCCAGGCTGTAATAATTATTTTCTTCATCTTCTTCCCCGATCGCTTCATCTGCATCATCCAATTCTGCGCCGGGAACATCCAGACCTTCATCCAGGTCTTTTTGCTCTTTCTTCCGGGCATTTAAAGGAAGTTCTTCCTCATCAAAGGGCTCTTCTTTTTCTTTACTGTATATATCTTCTTTTGCCGGGTAGTGCGGGTATCCGGGGAAATCTTTTTGATCGCCTTTTTCTTTGCTGGTCTTTTTTATATTCTTTGCCATATCGATCTTTTTATTATTTCAGATCATTGCATCAGCTATTGAAGATACTCAATTCATCCGCCATGGACAAAATACAAGTGCCTGCTATTTTTCCAATATCATGGTCGCGCCCTGGCCTCCTGCGGCACAGACGGATATAAATCCCCTGCCCGATCCTTTTTCGGACAATAATTTAGCCATGGTCGCGAGGATGCGGCCCCCGGTTGCGGCAAAGGGATGGCCGGCAGCGAGGCTGCTGCCATGAACATTTAATTTAGCGGGATCGATGCTGCCGAATGCCTGATCCAATCCAAATTCCCTGATCAGCGCATCGGACTCCCAAATTTTAAGAATGGCGAGCACTTGCGCAGCAAAAGCTTCATGGATCTCATAGAAATCAAAATCCTGCAAAGTCAGTCCCGCCTTTTTTAGCATCCTCGCGGTAGCATATACCGGGGACAAGAGCAGGTTTTGTTTTTGTTGTACATATTCAATCGCGGCTACTTCTGCAAAACTGACGTAGGCGAGAATGGGCAGGTTGCGTTCACGCGCCCAATCTTCCGAGGCCAGCAAAACGCAGGAGGCGCCGTCGGTCAATGGAGAAGAGTTACCCGCGGTTAGGGTCCCGTTCACCTGATCGAATGCTGGTTTTAATCGCGCGAGTTTTTCCATGCTGCTGTCTCTGCGCAGGATATTATCGCGTTCCAAACCCAGATACGGCGTAAGCAGGTCATTGAAAAAACCTGCGTCATAGGC
>DATHGW010000089.1:0-3080 GCA_035317445.1 Puia sp. | reverse complement strand
CGATTGGCGCATGGCCTGGGGCGAAATAAACAGGTACCAAAGAATTTCGGATGCGCTGGACGAGCAATTTGATGACCGCCTGCCAAGCTACCCGGTTGGACGCGTCTCCTCTGCCTGGGGTTGTCTTCCTTCCTTTGCGAGCCGCTATTTACCCGGAACAAAAAAAAGATATGGGCTTTTTGGAAATAGTTTTATTTGTGCGGTGGAATTTGGCAAACGAGTTAAGGCAAAATCATTGCTCACCGGCGGTGAAAGCGGGCACAGCGGGAACAAACATTTTGACGACCAGGCTGAAATGTATGCCGAAGGTAAATTTAAAGAGGTTTTGTTTTATAAAGAAGACATCATAAAACATACGGAGCGAACCTATCATCCGGGAGAATAGGTTAGGGTTCTTACATAGCCATCAACTAAAATCATGATCGAAAAAGAGACCATCGGCGATATGGACAGAACTAAAATCCCGCTTAACCGCGTGCTGGGAGTTGGATCGGGAATTCTCCTTGTAGCAGGTATCATGATTGGTTCCGGAGTATTTAAGAAGATCGCACCCATGGCACAGACCGGCCTTGATGAATTCTATATTCTGTTGGCCTGGATCATCGCCGGGCTCATCACTATGTTTGGCGCATTTACTTATGCAGGGCTTGCCAGCATGACTACCGCAACAGGCGGCGTATATGAATACCTGCGGCTCGTTTATGGTGATTTTGTCGCCTTTCTTTTTGGATGGATGCTTTTTATGATCGGCGGAAGTGGTTCTATCGCGGCCCTGGCGTTTGTATTTTCACAGTCGGCCGATACATTTTTGCATTTCCCCGACCCGCTGCATGCATGGAGAGAGATATCCTTGGGAGGGATCATTTTTCCATTTGCTGGTTCCGGCATTAAAATATTTGCGGTCCTCACGATCCTTGTACTGACGTGGGTCAATTACCGGGGTGTCAAAAAAGGCAGCACGCTAAATAATATTGTCACGGCAGCCAAGATACTGGGTATTGTATTCCTGATTCTTCTTGGATTGTTCTTTGCAGGGCCCAAACTTGCTGAAACAACGACCGAAACAACCCCGCTTGCAGGGACCGCTTTGTTTAGCGCCATGTTTGGGGCTATGCTGAGTGCCCTGTGGGCTTATGACGGGTGGGCGAACATAACTTATGTTACCGGCGAAATAAAAAATCCCCAACGCAATATTCCCATTGCCATTGTGAGCGGTTTGGGCATCGCCATGGCATTATATGTTATGTTAAACTTGTCGTTTATGAAAGTACTCCCGTTGTCGCAATTGGCTGCGGTTGGTGAAAACAAGATCGCCGCAGCTGAGGTTGCCGGTTCCATCCTGGGCAACGCGGGCACGGTCATTATTGCCGTACTCATCATGGTCAGTACTTTTGGTGCGGTGAATGCCTGCATCATTACCTACCCGAGGGTGTATTACAAAATGTCAAAGGAAAATGTATTCTTTAAAAAAGTGGCGAATGTTCATCCATTATTCAAGACACCGTATGTCTCGCTGATCTATTCCTGTATATGGTCCTGCATCCTGGTTGTCAGCGGCACATTTGATTTACTCACGAACCTCGTTATTTTTTCGGGATATTTATTTTTTGGCCTGGTCGCCTGGGGGCTTGTTCGAATGAAAAGAAGAGGCATGGTAACAGCGAAGGTGACGGCATACCCGTTCGCGCCGATTATTATTATTTTGTTTTCACTTACCCTCGTGATCAATACCCTGGTCGTTCAAACAAAGCAATCGCTGATCGGGATCGCCTTGGTGTTGAGTGGCGTTCCGTTTTATTTTTATTTTAAGAAGAAATCGGTCAATCGCTAGATGTCGCTACTCCGAGCGAAGACTCTGAACCGGGTTGGCCATTGCCGCCTTAATTGCCCTGAATCCAACGGTAATCAACGCAATGATCATTGCGGTTAGCCCGGCACCCGCAAATATCCACCAGCTGATATTCACCCTGTAGGCAAAATCTTCCAGCCATTTGTTCATAGCAAGCCAAGCAAGCGGGAAGGCAATACACGCGGCGACCAACACCAGCTTCATCAGGTCTTTCGAGAGCAGGGTGATGATGTCCCGGACAGATGCGCCTAAAACCTTTCGAACGCCAATTTCTTTGGTTCTTTGTTCGGCAGTGAAAGAAACCAATCCGAACAAGCCGAGGCAGGCAATGAGGATGGCGAGGGTCGTAAAAACGAACAGGATGTGCTGTTGCTTTTCTTCGGCCGCATACTGGTTTGCAAAATTCTGATCAAGAAAATGATATTCAAAAGGACCTGACCGATCGAATTGTTGAAAAGTAGTTTCAATGAATTTTATCGCCGCGGAATTGTTCTTCTTACCAATTCTTATATATAAATTATCTTTCTCATTGTCTACAGGCGGCATCCGGAGCAGCAAGGGTTCAATTTTATGCTGAAGGGAATAAATATTAAAATCTTTAACAACGCCAACGATCAGCGCCTCTGACCTTTCCCCATCGGGGCCGCTGAAGTATTGAACCTTCTTGCCGATCGGTTCCTTCCATCCCAACTGCCTGACCAGCGTTTCGTTTACCATCATCGCGTTGAGACGGTCTGAAGCAAAGGCATCGGAGAAATTCCTTCCCGAAACGAGTTTGATCTGCATCGTATTGAGGTAATCCGCATCCGCCATAAAATTCTGCACCATTGTTGATGCGGTGGATATTTTTCCATCCTGTTCGAAAAAATATCCATTTGACCCTATATTGTTATTCCCGATCGGGTTGCTCGCTGCTGAGACACTTTCAATCAGGGGATTTTGCAATAACTTTTCTTTGATTGCGGGAATCTTCGTTCGCAGGTCACGATTCTGAATATGCAGCGTGAGCACCTGTTCTTTGTTAAACCCAAGATCTTTGTTTAAAACATATTGCAATTGATGATAAATAACCAGGGATCCCGCGATCAGGGTAATGGCAATCACGAACTGAAAGGTCACCAAAGTCTTGCGAAACAAGATGCCCGAAAACCGGCTGCCCGCCTGGCCTTTTAGGGCGGAAATCGTTGAGAAACGGGAAAGAAAAAAAGCAGGATAAAGGCCGCTCGCAAAA
>DATHGW010000088.1:0-2410 GCA_035317445.1 Puia sp. | reverse complement strand
GCGCAGACAGAAGCGCTCATGAATGGCAAGTCCAAAAAAGAATTATTGTCTGAAGGCGTTGAACCCAGGTTGCTTGCCTACAAATCCTTTACAGGAAATCGTCCTACGAATTCATTTTTGCTGAAAGAGATCTCACCATTTACCTTGGGTAAGTTAGTAGCCTTCTATGAACATAAAATTTTCGTTCAGGGCGTCATCCTGAACATTTACAGTTTCGACCAGTGGGGCGTTGAATTGGGGAAACAATTGGCCGGCAAGATCCTTCCGGAATTGTATCATGACGATCCGGTCAGGGACCATGACAGTTCTACAAATGGATTGATCAACTGGTTTAAACAGATGAGGTGACCCGGAGACATAAAAAAGCCCGGATAGAAATCCAGGCCGGTAACTTCAATTATGAGTTAATTCATTCGCCACTATAACGCGTAGCCATTTAGTTTTATTTTGTATCGGGCCTGTAACAAAAAAGCCGGGATGGAAATCCGTGGCACGCAAAATGCTTTTCCCAGAGTGCAGATCATCCCTAAAGAAGGCAAAATTCATTAGGTAAAAATGGTTCTGACCAGGAAATAAATTCAACCTCGCCACGTTAAGATGGTGGCGAAGATTTATCTTTGCCACCAAACCTATGTACTCTATGCTAAGTCTTCAGAAAGCTGCAGAGAAGATTCGTATAATTACGAAAAATCAGTTCCGTGTCGCTATCAGCCTTGTCTTATTGATCCCAACTGTATTCTATCTCACTGCATTCCTTACCGCGGGACGCAATTTTTCAGGCTCAGAAGACAAGCGTTCAACCCTGCCCGGACAAAGCAAGGATTCAACGGGCAAGAAATCAGCCCCTGTCCTGGATACCATCTTATATAACCAGCAATTGGTGAAAATGACCAACGGCGACTCTTCCGGACGATGGCCCGTTAAGACGGCTTATCCGGTAGCTGGCGCTATCCTGCCCTTTAAAAGGATCGTTGCCTATTACGGAAATATGTATTCGAAAAAAATGGGTGTACTGGGCGAATACCCGGTTGACGAAATGCTGGCCAAACTGGGTGAGGAAGTAAAAAAATGGCAAAAAGCTGATTCTACCACCGAAGTTCTGCCTGCACTCCACTATATCGCCGTAACAGCCCAGGGTTCACCTGGAAAAGGTGGAAAATACCGGTTGCGCATGCCTTTTAAACAGATCGATTCGGTCATCAGCATGGCCTCAAAAATCAATGCTGTCGTATTCCTTGATATCCAGGTAGGCATGAGCACCGTACAGGAAGAAATCCCCTTACTGGAACATTACCTGAAAATGCCCAATGTTCATTTGGGCATCGATCCTGAGTTTTCTATGAAAACCGGGAAAGTGCCAGGCAGTGCCATCGGCACGATGGATGCCGCCGATATCAATTTTGCAACAGGTTACCTGGCAAATCTTGCCAAAGCCAACCAATTACCTCCGAAAATACTGGTTGTGCACCGGTTCACCCAGGCGATGGTGACCAATTACAGGCAGATTGAAAAACATCCCGAAGTCCAGATCGTCATGGACATGGACGGGTGGGGCGCCCAATCAAGGAAAAAGACGACCTACAGGGAATTTATATCCAAAGAACCTGTTCAATTTACCGGGTTTAAATTGTTTTACAAGAATGATTTCCGGGAAGAAAATAGCCGCATGCTCACTCCTGACGAGATATTGAAATTGAAACCACAGCCTCTCTATATACAATATCAATAAACGCGTTAAAACAAGATATTCAGAGAATCAGGCCGCAACGCCTGGTTTATTCTTTTTACACCAGCCAGGGAACAAAGAAAATTTTACCAGTGGTAAAGAAACTCTCCCGCATGCTTGTATATTTGTTTGATCAGGTCACTAAATCATTCAATTATATGAGGAAACTCGTCATCGTACTGCTCACATTGACAACCTATCCCGCATGGGCGCAAACAAATTGGCCATCCAATATTCAATTGGCAAAACTCGACAATGGTTTACAGGTCCTGGTGGTGGAAGACAATTCCGTTCCACTGGTCACAGTAGAAATAGCCGTGAGGAATGGGTCTTTTACCGAAGAAAATGAGTTCAACGGACTTTCGCATTTGTATGAACACATGTTTTTCAAGGCAAACAAAGACATTCCCTCGCAGGAAAAGTACCTGGACCGTGTTCACGAACTCGGCATCGTATTCAATGGCACAACACAAACGGAACTCGTAAATTATTTCTTTACCCTGGGCAGCAAGCAATTGACAGAGGGATTGAAATTCATGAACAGCGCAATACGTTACCCGCTTTTCCTGCAGGAGGAAATGAAAAAGGAGAACCCCGTTGTGGATGGGGAGTTTCAACGCCAGGAAAGCAACCCCTTTTTCCCACTGATCGATGGCTTCAACCATAAGATGTGGGGATCCTTAT
>DATHGW010000087.1:0-9647 GCA_035317445.1 Puia sp. | reverse complement strand
CCATTGGGAAAGCCAGCTGATCACCGACCATGCCAGGTACAATGAAATCGTGAATGAACTGCAGGAAGCCGCCAGGAGCAACCTCATTTTTGGCCTGCACGTGCATGTCGGCATGGAAAGCCGTGAAATGGCAAACCATATCGCCAATTCGACCAGGTATTTTTTGCCACATATCTATGCGCTCAGTACCAATTCTCCTTTTTGGGAAGGCCGCAAAACGGGTTATAAATCTTACCGCACAAAAGTATTTGACAAATTTCCACGCACGGGTATACCGGAATATTTCGAAAGCATCGAAGCCTATGAAAACTATGTAAAACTGCTGGTCAAAACCAATTGTATTGACAATGCGAAAAAGATCTGGTGGGACCTGCGTGTTCATCCCTTCTTCAATACGGTTGAATTCCGCATCTGCGATGTACCCATGACCGTGGAGGAGACCATCTGCATCGCAGCACTTTTTCAGGGAGTATGCGCCAAGATCTATAAGCTGCGTGCTCAGAACCTGAATTTCATGATGTACCAACGGGCACTCATCAATAAAAATAAATGGAGAGCCGGACGTTATGGCATCGATGGCCGCCTGATCGACTTCGGTAAAGAAGAAGAAGTGAACACGCGTGTCCTGATCTATGAACTGCTCGACTTTATAGATGATGTGGTCGACCAGCTCGGCAGCCGTCACGCTGTAAATATCGTGGGAAAAATATTTGACAAGGGAACGGGAGCTGATCGCCAGCTAAAAGTATTTGAGCAAAGCGGCAGCCTCCTCAACGTAGTGGACTATATCCATGACCAGTTTCTACATGGTTTGTAAGTGGTTATCCGGCCAGGTTTTCGATCACCATCGCCGAGGCCCCGCCCCCGCCATTACAAATGCCCGCGGCTCCGTATTGAGCTTTATTCTGCTGCAGGATATGGATGAGCGTTACGACGATCCTTGCACCGCTGCATCCCAGCGGATGACCGATGGAAACCGCAACGCCATGAACATTCACTTTAGCGGGATCGAGTTTCATACGACGTGTATTCTCGATGCCCACGACCGCGAATGCTTCATTTAATTCCCAGTAGGCGATATCGTTCATTTTTAATCCGGCCTTCGCCACCGCTTTTGGAAGGGCAATGGAAGGTGAAGTCGTAAACCATTCCGGCGCCTGCTCTGCATCGGCATAGGAGAGAATCCTTGCAATGGGCTTTAAATTTAAAGCTTCTGCTTTTTCTTTGCTGATCAGCACCAGGGCTGCCGCTCCGTCGTTCAGGGTAGATGCATTGGCGGCTGTGACCGAACCATCCTTTTGAAAAGCAGGTTTCAATTCCGGTATTTTGTCAAACTTCACATTGAAGGGCTCTTCATCTTTGGCAAAAGGAACCGAATCTCCCTTTCGCTGCTGAATCGGCACGGGTACGATTTCATTTTTAAATGCTCCGCTATTCCACGCGGCCTGTGCCCGCTGGTAACTTTCAATGGCAAAAGCATCCTGTTCGCCTCTGCTGATGCCGCAGACAGATGCACACAATTCCGCTGCATTGCCCATGGCCTTACCATCGTAGACATCGGTCAATCCATCTTTAGCAAGACCATCCACGAGCAGGCTGTTGCCAAATTTGTTACCCCATCTGGCAGATTCCGCGTAGAAGGGCACATTGCTCATACTTTCCATTCCACCCGCAACGACAATATCGGCATCGCCCAAGGCAATGCTTTGTGCTGCCTGTGCAATGGCCTTCATGCCGCTGGCGCAAACCTTATTGACGGTGGTGCAATTGACTTCATTGGGCAGCCCAGCATACTTAGCAGCCTGTCTCGCCGGAGCCTGTCCAAGATTTGCCTGCAACACGCAACCCATTAACACATCCTGCACCAGCTCTGCGGCCAATCCTGCTTTTTCCAATGCCCCTTTGATGGCAATGGCCCCTAAACGTGTCGCAGAAAAATCTTTCAGCGCCCCTCCAAAACTTCCTATCGGCGTTCGCACTGCGGCAAGGACATATACTTCTTTTTTATCCATAATTTGCAAAGATAGCATTTGTGTAAATAGTTGATTGGTTGATTGGTTGACTCAGGAATTCGAAAAGCCTGTCATTCCGAGCGGAGCGAGGAATCAGTTATAAGGCGGCTTACCGTAGCTGCTGATTCCTCGCTCCGCTCGGAATGACAAGACTCGCGAGTCAACCTATCAACCAATCAACCAATCAACTTATCAACTTATCAACCATGAATGGCATTTCGCATGCAAACACTGCAGATATTCCTTCCCTGATCAATTTGCTGAATAGTGCATATCGGGGTGAGGCTTCCAGAAAAGGGTGGACGACGGAGGCCGACTTATTAAAGGGGAACCAACGCATGGACCGGGAAACCATGCTGGAACATTTAGAGTCGCCGGATGCGGTTATGCTGAAATATACCAATCAGGATGGAAACATCGACGGTTGTGTTTTCCTTCAGAAAAAACAGAATAGAATGTATCTGGGCATGTTGTCTGTGTCGCCGGATCAACAAGCCAATGGCATTGGCAAGCAATTGCTGTCTGCATCCATCGATCATGCAAAAAGAATGGACTGCCAGGTGATATACATGAGCGTTATATCAGAACGCAACGAACTGATCGCCTGGTATGAACGACACGGTTACCACCAAACAGGTGAAAGAATACCCTTTGCACCCCCGGAAAAATTCGGTATTCCTGTTAGCGCGTTGGAGTTTGTTGTGTTGGAGTGCAACCTATCAACAACTCAGTCATGAGCCTATTATTGAGCAAATGAGCCAATTATTTCCTTTTTTGAGCCTATTATTTGCTAATGGGTGAGCCAATTATTTAAAGTGCGGCTGGTCCATGCACTCTATTAGATTTTTGTATATTCAGATCAGCCAACTCCTGCAAAAGGCATGCGAGGATAGCTTTGGAAGCCCGGTTATTTTTTGGTAAATGACGCTGCTAAGTTTTCGATGTTCCTGGCCCAAGCTGTGCCCCAGCTCATTCGTGAGGGATTTTAGAGATGCCAGGGCCTTGGCGAAAAGGTTCTTTGTTTGGTCTGATTTTTGAAGGAAATAACACGGGACATGTAAAGAATTTACCGGGAAAAGTATTTATCATGAATGCCCGGTAAACTATTTAAGTCATCGTTCTTGGTTAGGCTAAACTATAAATATCTGTTCTTCCTTCGATGTTCCTTCGATCTTCCTTCGCTCTGCCTATAGCCAATATAGTCCGATTTAGCTACTTCAGAAATTCAATAACTTTTTGAGAAAATTCATTGGTCCGCAAGGCCGTTCCATGGTCACCAGGCACACTGGCATAAACAGCATGCGGAAGCGCTTTAACGAGTTCGCCGGCAGAGCCATTATCAGCATCCTGGGCCCCGCAAATGACCAGCACCGGCTGAACAATGGCTGCAAGTTCATTCCTGCTCGTGGAAGGCTGTTCTTTTTGCTGGTAAGCCAGGGCAAGCTGGTCAAGGCCTGAATCCTGTATGCGTTTCACCATGGGCTCCAATTCTTTCACCGGCTCACCACTTAATGCTTTATAGAACATGATCCTCCTTGGCCATTCTGGATTGGTGAAGTCAATCCCGATGCCCCCCATCACGGCCTTGGTTATGCGATGATCGAGTACAAGCAACCTGGCCGTAATGATCGATCCCCTGGAGTATCCCACTACGCGGTATTGTGTAACGCCCAGACTGGTTATCAATCCCATAACGTCTTTCGCTTCGGCATCATGAGCATAAGCCGAAGAATCATGTGGTTTGTCAGACTGTCCGTTTCCCCTAAGATCGAGGATGATCACGCGGAATCCCTGACTCAATAAATCCTTATACAGAACAGTTCTTTTCCAGGATTCAGCATTGGATGTAAATCCATGGACCAGCAATATAGGTTGACCTTCGCCCTTTATTTCAAAATGGATCTTCACGTGGTCGAACGAAGTAAAATAGCCTGCGGAATCTGATGCGAAGCCCTGCAGCATCAACAAATGCAGACAAAACAGGCTGAAAATAATTTTCAAACGCATGGCAAATTTGATATAGGTTTTTGGGTTGACACAAGATAATTGTTTAAGGATAATGGAAAAAATAAAGATATTTACGGTCAGCTTACTGATCGTATTCAGGAATTCTTTTATGAAGAAAATAATCATCGTATTTCTGCTGACCTTAACTATTCACGCTGCGAATGCACAAAGAGCGAATTCCGGGATTGCAGGCGAATATTATTTGCGGGGCGTGATGGAGACGGCGAGTGGTTTTCAGCTAAACCCCGATTCCAGTTTCAATTTTTTTTATTCCTATGGTGCGCTCGACCGTTTCGGTACGGGGCGTTGGTCCGTACAAAACGACCAGATCGTAATCCTCAACAGCCGGCAGCGACCTGCCGTTGATTTCAAATTGATCGAAAGCCGGGTAACAGCGGATGATTCAATCACGATCATCATCAAAGACAACAACAATGCCCTGCTCCATTACGTACAATGCCGCATTCAAACCAGGACCGGTATCAAAGAATTGACAACAAACCAGGAAGGTATTGCAAGATTTGCAAAAGAACCCGCCGATTCCCTGGCCCTTTTATTTATTCTTTGTCCCGACCGGTTTTCTTCTTTTGCGATCAGCGACAAACAAAACTATTTTGTGTTTGGTTTTGAGCCCTGGGTCGTGGAAGTATTTTTTGATCATTTTCCTTTGCTGTTCGAAAAGAATCAACTCAGTGGCGGCCATCCGCTGCTGGAAGGAACCAGGTACAGGTATGAGCGGGCACAGAAAGGTTCTGTGAAAGAACAATAAATCAATTAAATTAGCTTTTCAATGTCCACCTTCTAAATTATTATATGGGAGATCTACAAATCAAGAAACAGCCAAAAAAATATGACGCGGTAATTGTCGGTTCAGGTGCAGGCGGCGGCATGGCCGCGTATGTACTGGCCAAAGCCGGTTTAAAAGTTTGTCTTCTGGAAGCGGGTGCTATGTATGACCCCAAGACAGATTCCAACCAGCTGAAAAATCCCTGGGATTCCCCGCGGCGCGGAGCCAGTACAAAATTCAGACCCTTTGGCGATTTTGACGGCTGCTATTGGGGATGGGAAATTGACGGTGAGCCATACACGCATAAAAATGATACTAAATGGGAATGGTGGCGCGCCCGAATGCTGGGAGGACGTACCAACCACTGGGGCAGGATTTCACTCCGCTTTGGTCCGAAGGATTTCAAAAGAAAAAGCATCGACGGATTGGGCGATGACTGGCCTATTGGCTATGAAGATGTAAAACCCTATTACGATAAGATCGACCGGATGTTGGGTGTTTTCGGCACCAACGAAGGATTGGATAATGACCCGGATGGCATTTTCCTGCCACCGCCAAAACCCCGGCTTCATGAAATGTTCATCAAGAAAGCTGCGGGACATGCAGGCGTTCCGGTTATCCCTTCCCGTTTGTCGATCCTCACCAAGCTGACCAAGGATCTTGGCCCTGAACGCGGACAATGCTTTTATTGCGCACAATGCGGACGCAGCTGTAAAGTGTATGGCGATTTCTCCTCTTCCTCCTGCCTCGTGATCCCTGCACTCAAGACAGGCAATATCGACCTGGTCACGAATGCCATGGCCCGGGAGGTGCTGACGGATCGTGACGGATTGGCCACGGGGGTTTCTTATGTCAGCAAAGACGATATGCAGGAGTACCAGGTCACGGGCAGGACGGTTATCCTGGCCGCCAGCGCCTGCGAGAGCGCCCGGTTATTGCTTAACTCGAAATCCACCCGCTACCCGAATGGTTTGGCGAATGGAAGTGACGTAGTTGGCAAATATTTGCATGATTCGACAGGCGCCGACATGGGCGGAATCATACCCGAGTTGTTCGACCGCAAAAGATACAATGAAGACGGCGTAGGTGGCATGCATGTTTATTCTCCCTGGTGGCTGGACAATAAAAAACTCGATTTTCCCCGGGGTTACCACATCGAATATGGCGGCGGATTCGGAATGCCGCTGTATGGATTTAACTGGGGCATTGAAAACCTGAATGGAACTTATAAAATAAAAGGAAAGCAAAAAGAAGCAGGAGGGTATGGTGCATCGCTCAAAGAGGACTATCGCTATTTTTTCGGAGCTCATGTGGGCATGGCAGGTCGCGGGGAGGCCATTGCCAGGAAGGACAGTTATTGCGAAATTGACCCTGAGGTTGTTGATAAATTCGGTATTCCCGTACTGAGGTTCAATACCTCTTATACAGATTATGAGATCAACCAGGCCAAGCACATGAAGCAGACTTTCTCAGAGATCCTGCACGCCATGGGAGCTGTTACAACCTGGGGAGGCGATGATGGTCCGCACAACAATTATGGACTCCATAACCCTGGCAATATCATCCATGAGGCCGGAACGGTGAGGATGGGCAATGATCCCAAAACATCCCCCCTCAACAAATGGAGCCAGGCACATGAATGCAAGAACCTGTTCTGCGTGGATGGAGGACCATTTGTTTCACAGGCGGATAAGAACATTACCTGGACCATACTCGCGCTCTCCATGAGGACTTCTGAATACATTGTGGATGAGCTGAAGAAGAATAATATTTGAGGCGAGTAGCGAGTGGCGAGTGGTTAGTGGGAAAATAGAAAATAGTAAATAGTAAAAAGACAACGATCATGGATAGACGAAAATCAATCAAAACATTACTCGTAGGCGGTGCATCTGCGGGTGTGTTGGTGGAAGCCTGCAAACTGGCGGATAAAAAAACGGCAGAGGGCCCGGTGACAAAAAAGGAAGATGCCGGAATCGGAAATATCAACCGGATGGCAGAAGAAAAAGAAGCGTACAAAAAGATCGTCGGGGAAACCTTTTTCACTCCGGCTGAAATGGCAACAATTACGATCCTGGGAGATATCATCATCCCGAAGGATGAAGTAAGCGGAAGCGCTTCCGATGCGAAAGTGCCGGAGTTCATTGAATTTATCGTGAAAGATATGCCTGAACACCAGACGCCCTTGCGTGGTGGCCTGCGCTGGCTCGACATGCAATGTCTGACTAAATATGACAAAGCATTTAAGGATTGCAGTAAAGAACAACAAATGAACATGGTGGACGCCATCGCTTTCCCGAAAAAAGCAAAACCGGCGATGGCGCAGGGCGTAGCGTTTTTTAGTCTTCTGCGCAACCTGGTCGCAACGGGATTCTATACAACGGAAATGGGGATAAAGGACGTGGGGTATATCGGCAATCAACCCAATCAATGGAATGGGGTTCCGGAGGACGTGTTAAAGCAATATAAAATGGCTTATACTGAAAAAGAGCTAAAAGAATGTGTGAGTTTTAGCTGACTGGATACCCATAAACCGGCAAACCCGCACTTTTGAGTGCATGAAATGTCCCGGCTTTTCCAATAACAAAAACTAATTCTCTATCGGGTCCAGATAATATCCTTCTTCGCTAAGAACAAAAGTATTCGGAACGAAAGAGAGTAAGGACTGCTGAATCATTGTAGCCGCTTCTTTCAGATAATTGTGCCCGATTTCAGGCGTGCGCATCGCAAACTGCCAGCTTTGAATTTTGAGAAATGCTACTTTGCTCTCCTGGATGACCTGGTTTTCATGTTGACGGAATGTCTCGGCAAGACGATCTTGCTGGTTTTGAATCTTAGGGTGCATGGGATTTATTTTGGGTTTTTCAAAGGTTCGATTATATCAAAAACGATGAAAAAGGTTCAAAATTGTTCCCATTTTAAACTATTCCAGCAAATGTTCACTTAGGCGCATCAAAACAGATCATATGGACTTAACCACGATATTGGGACTTGCAGCCGCTTTCGGCACTACCATCTCCTTTATTCCCCAGGCCCTTAAAACCATCAAAACCAAAGATGTAAGTGGCATCTCCTTGTCGATGTACTCGGTCTTTACGGGTGGCACCCTGTTATGGCTGATCTACGGTATTTTAAGCGCCAACATCCCCGTTACCGTGGCCAACAGCATCACCCTCCTTTTCGCAGCCATCATTCTAGGCTATAAGATAAAATACAAGCACTAATGTGCAGATGTGTCTCGCCTCAGGCGAGATGCGGATGTACGAATTCTTCTTAGCCAGTCAAATCCAATTGCGCCGGCAACGCAAAGAGCCCCGCTGACCCACCAGAGGGTTCTAAAGCCTGCATGTTGGGCGATCTGGGCACCGCCCGCAGGGCCTAAAACCTGGGCAATGGACCAAGCCATCGTGTATAGACCCGCATACTGCCCACGATTGGTCTGAACCGTCCGGGATATCCAGAATGAGTTCATAAACGGCATCGAAAGGATCTCGCCGAGGGTGACGATGACCATACAACACACGGCCATGGCCGCGGATGTTGGCAGTATATTCAGCAGAAAATAAGAGAAAGCGACCAGCAGAACGCCGCGACTGATATACACCAGGCTCTGCCTTTTGCCTTCGAGGTGAAATACCAGCAGCATTTCGAAGAACGTTATGATCAGCCCGTTCAGGGCCATCAGCATTCCGATATAAAATTCATTGATGTGCAATACCTGTTTGTAGTAAACCGGCAGAGTGGAGAACATCTGAAAAAAACAGGTGGCAAAAAATATGGTAAACAAAATAAAGTACATGTACCTCCGGTCCCTAATGGCAGATTGAACCGGAGCCGTGCCGGTTTGCTTCTTTTGCAAGGCTGTTGGGTCATTGGAAGCCGGGGAGAGAAAATATTTCAGCAATAACGCTGCAGTAATATTCGTCAAACCATCCACCCAAAACAGCAGGTGATAATTGAAAGAAGCCAGTATGCCTCCCAAAGCGCCTCCAATGGCCCAGCCCAGGTTAATCGCCAGTCTGTTGAGAGAATAAGACCTCGTTCTGTTTTCTTTCTTACTGTAATGGGCGATCGCAGTTGAATTCGCTGGCCGGAAAGCTTCATTCACCAGGCTCAGTAAGAAAGTAAATCCACAGATCAGGGGATAGCTATGCATCAATCCCAGGATGACGAATAAAACACCCCCTCCGGCAAGTGTGATCAATTGCACTGGATAAAATCCAAACTTGTCAGTCAGCCTCCCTCCGATCAGTCCGCCACAAATAGCTCCTGCCCCAAAAATTCCCATAACGATCCCCGCCTGTCCGATGGTATAGCCCATGGAGGGCTGTGTAAGGTAGATGGTCATAAACGGAATGACCATCGTGCCGCTCCGGTTAACAAGCATCACCCATGACAATAACCAGGTTGAACGGGATAGACCCTGATAAACGTTCCTGTATGCAGCGAGGGTTCGGGTTAGCATGGTGGCCAATGGTGAATAGTGAATAGGCAATGGGCAATAGGCAAAAATAATAAGAGCCGCTCTGTAAGGAGCAGCTCTTTTAATGTTTTTTTTGCTATTTTTTATTGCCTATTGCCCATTGCCTATTCACTCTCTGCAAGTGAATCTACTTCCCTCCGAATACTTTTTTCAAAATATCGGTAACCTGCGCTGCGGGATCCTTACGGATCTTTTTTTCTTCCACGGCCACATAATAAAATATGCCGTCCATGGCTTTTTGGGTGACATAAGACGAAAGATCGGTATCTACTTTTTTAAAAGTTGTCGGCAGATTATTATATGTTTCAAAAACCGTTTTCCAATATTTGGTTGCATCAGTTTTCTTAAGGGAATTGTCAAT
>DATHGW010000086.1:0-10530 GCA_035317445.1 Puia sp. | reverse complement strand
CGATTTTCTTCTCCATTCGAACAATGATTTTATGCAATGGCTAAGCGCAAAAAACATCCGATTTAAAGACATCGAAACCCCGGGAACCCATACCTGGATGGTCTGGCGAAGAAACCTCGAGGCCTTTGTGCCTTTGTTATTTCGGGCAAAAAAATAGGCCCAAGTGTCTTTGAAACGCTTGAGCCTGGCAGCCCTAACCTCAATTGATCGTATATGGGAAATGATGAATAGAAAAATACAAGGGTTGTTAAGATCCATTCATACATTCCTTCAACACTGGCTTCGCATAGGAATGATTTCGCACGTGTGTAATGTAAACCTGGTTTATCTATCGAATAGCAGAATAAAACTGGTTCCGCTTCCTTCTTCTGATTCCACTTTAAAACCGACGCGATTCGACCGCAGGATCTCATAGGTGGTTGCCAATCCCTGGCCCAGGCCGCCCGGCTTATTGGTATAATGGGACTTAAATATATTTTTCAGATTTTCCGGGCTGATCCCGATTCCATTGTCTTCAATGCGCATGATGAATTTTTCAGCCGTGCAAATGGTTACCAGTTTTAGTGCGCCGTTCACAACAGCCATGGCGTCAATGGCATTGATAATAATATTCGTCAGGGCAATTTTCATTTTTGACCTGTTCAATAAAATTTTACAGTCATCCTGATCATACTCTTTCAGCACCGTAATATTTTTAAGCATGATCCGGTCTTTGGCCATCCAAATCACTTCATCCAGCAGTTCATTGATCGAATGCTTTTCTGCCGGCACTTCTTCGCTATGCTGGTATATGAGTAGCTCTCTGATCAGGTTGTTGATGCGAATCGAACTGCGCATAATGATATCGAGATAGGTCTTCAGTTCTTCGCTCTTGATTTCGCTCTCGAGCATTTTGACGGACAGATTAATATTCGCCAGCGGGTTCCTTACTTCATGAGCCAGGGCGGATATAAACTCGCCAAGATCGTCTTTTGCGATCTTGTCCGCCTTCCAGGGCGGATTGCTATGGCCGACAGCAGGGATCAGGAAAGAATCCATCTGCTTATCAGATGGCAGTTCACCGTTTGATTTTGCAACGAAAGAAATGCTGAGTGGATTCATTAGCCGAGTTTGGTTGGAAATAAGGTCTCAGTACAAAGTTGCTATCATTTGCAGGCAAAACTGTTATACGATTAAAGCTAAGATTTGCAATATTCACACTTTCTAGACAGTGAGGCTTCATTTTGGAAAACAGCTATGTACAAGAGTGAGTGTGAATTATGTAACATAAAGTTAGAATCATGTAACAATAGCAGTCTGAGGCTTCTTACCTTTCAGATCAGTTTTTCTTAGGATATTTGGATTTTAAACGGGCTGGATTTTCATCCTGGCCCATTTTTTTTGGGTTTTTTGATGTACCTTTGCCGGGACTTCTTAAAACAACCAACCAATTTCTGTCCTTGCAAAACTGGGCCCGGTGGCATTTTCAGGCCCCTTTTCCAAAGCTGCCATGATATTTATTCTCTTTACCTGGTGCATGCAAACAAGATCATAGTAAAGCATTCTGTCCGCCATGAAAGCAGGATACGCATACCTGAGATTGTTTGTTTAAGGAGCGAATAAGTAAAAACCATTAGCATTAGTGCGGGGAGAAAACGAGGGGTCTTTAATTCAAACGAACAAGAACTATATACATGAAGCTTTTTTTGAAGTACATGGTGAGTATTCGTTGCAAAATGCTTGTAAAAGCCGAACTGGACAAACTCGGACTGCACTATCGGAGGGTGGACTTGGGGGAAGCTGAAATTGAAGAAGATATTACGCCTGAGCAGTGGAATGTTTTGGACCGTGCATTGAAAAAGTCAGGCATCGAACTCATGGAGGACAAGAAGAGCATCCTGATTGAAAAAATCAAGACCCTCATCGTCGAACTGGTCCACTACAGTGAAGAACCCCTGGAAATAAATCTTTCTGAATTCCTCAGCCAGAAACTACACCACGACTACACCTATCTGGCTAACCTGTTTTCGGAATCGCAGGGCATCACCATCGAGCATTACCATATCGTCCACAAAATTGAAAGAGTAAAGGAATTGCTTGTCTATGACGAGCTCAATATTACCGAGATCGCCTGGAAAATGCATTATAGCAGTGTGGCCCACCTGAGTAACCAGTTTAAGAAGATGACCGGACTGACCCCATCCTTCTTCAGAAAGATAAAGAACAAAAAACGCAGTACACTCGAGGATCTTTGAAATGTGTGAATTTTGCAATTCATATGTGTAGTTGTGTAAGAATATAACCAAAATGAAACCTAATTTTACTAAGTCCAGGCTCATGATCTTTGAGTCACAAAGCAGTTAGTTTTTAGTTAGAGCCCCTGTTTTTACCGGGGCTTTTTAATTCACACTTTTTAATATTTTCAACTAATGTCATGAAAGAAAAACAAGGGCTGGCAAGCATAGATCGTGAAGAAGTGGAGAAATCCGTCTCGCACATTATTCTTGAGATCATTGAGTACATGCCTAATTCAGTCGTCATCAAGACCATCGTAAAAAAATCAACCGGGAACATCAGCATCATGTCTTTCGACAGTGGAGAAGGGCTGATGGAGAAGACCTCTCCCTTTGACACATATGCGCAGATCATCGAGGGCCAGGCGGAACTGGTGATCGGCAAAGTGCCGCACCTGCTTAAGACAGGACAGGGAATCATTATTCCTGCGCATGCTCCCCATTTTATCAAGCCAAACGGCCGCTTTATGATGATACTTACCGTGATCAAAAGCGGATATGAGGATTGATTGAATCAAGCGGGATGATCACCTGATGGCAAATGGAAAATTTCAGGGTCATTATATTCATACTGGTCGTTTTGGTCGGTTTATCGGCACTGATCGATAAACTCAAACTTCCATATCCCGTACTCCTGGTACTGGTCGGTTTGATCATCGGTTTTGTGCCGGCTCTTCCTGACCTCGCGTTGGATCCAGATGTTGTCTTCCTGCTTTTTCTGCCCCCTTTACTTTACGATGCGGCCTCACGAACTTCCTGGCACGATTTCAAATCGAATATAAGACCCATTTCGGCACTGGCCATCAGCCTTGTTTTCTTTACCATGCTGGCTGTGGCCATGACGGCGCATTTCTTTATTCCAAAATTTGGCTGGGCGCTGGCATTTCTTCTTGGCGCCATCGTGTCTCCGCCCGATGCGGTAGCTGCGACGGCCACCATCAAAGGACTTGGACTGAACAGACAGGTCATCACGATACTCGAAGGGGAGAGCCTGGTGAACGATGCTTCTGCACTCATTGCTTACCGTTATGCGCTCGCGGCCACGATCACCGGGAGTTTTGTTTTCTGGCGGGCAGGCCTTGAATTCTTACTCGTCGCAGGAGGCGGGATTCTTGTTGGATTAGTCATCGGCTACATCCTTGTATTTATTCACAGGAAGATCGAGCATTATCCCATCGTAGAAACCAGTCTTACCCTGCTGACCCCATTCCTTGCCTATTTATCTGCAGAATACGTGCATACTTCGGGCATTCTCGCGGTCGTTAGTACAGGTCTTATCATATCCTGGCGCTCGCAGGAAATATTTTCTTACCAGACCAGGATGAGGACCAGGGTCGTGTGGGATACGCTGGTATTCCTGTTGAATGGATTTATTTTCATCCTGATCGGTTTGCAATTGCCTGGTATTCTCCGGCAACTGACCAATTATACTTTGTCTTCGCTCATCGGTTATGGGCTCATGATCAGCGTGGCCACGATCCTCGTACGCATTGCCTGGGTCTTCTCCAGCACCTGGTTGTCGCGACTTTTCGGAATGAAAAAGAAGGGCGGGTCATTAGAGAAGACTGATGATACCTGGAAGAATGTATTGATAGTAGCCTGGACCGGCACCCGGGGCGTGATCTCCGTAGCAACGGCCCTTGCCCTGCCGCTGACGATCCACAATGGTAAATTGTTCCCTCAAAGACACCTGATCCTGTTTTTATGTTTTGTCGTGGTCTTTGTCACCCTGGTCGTGCAGGGCTTTTCATTGCCCTTACTGGTTCGGTTGCTGGGCGTGAAGCCTGCTGACAATGCAGATAAGGAAGAAAAAGAGCTGCAGTTGTACCTCGTCAACAACACGCTTCATTTTATCAGCGATGAGTCTCACGGAAGAATTGAAGGACGATCAAGAAAGGAGCTGAAAAAGGAATATGAGGAAATGGCGGATAAATTGACCCGGGAAATCGGGAGGCATACAAAAAATGAAAAGGAGGATCGTGACCTGCCGGTAAGAACCCTTACGCACATGCAGGAAGCACAAATAGAGATCGGTTTGTTTCAACGTGAATTGCTTCTTAAGCTACATAAGGAAGGCAAGTTCAGCGATACAGCCATCCGGGAAGTGGAACGGGATATGGATATTGATGAGTTGAAGTTTAATCAATTGCTCCCAAAAGCTCCGGAAGCCTGATTTAGAACACTATTTTTTATCCTTTAACGGCAGCAGCACTTTCAGCGAATATCCATGCCCGGGTTTTGAAGTAATTTTGACGGTCCCGTGACATAGCTCCGCCCTGCTTCTGATATTCATAATGCCAACGCCTTTTACGATTTTTGAGAGATCGCAGCCATCTCCGTCGTCCGAAATCAATAAAATCAACTCATCAGCCTTTCTTGTCATATGGATGATAACGCGTGTGGCATTGGCATGCTTGACGACATTATTCAATTGTTCCTGCACAATTCTGAAAATATTGAGCTGCAGTTTTTCCACCAGGTCAGTCTCGTCGATGTCGTAGGCATCAAATTCCGCGATCATGGGATGAGCCGTTTTCAAATCATCCAATAAGATGCGTATGCTCTCGAACAGCCCCATGACCTGCATGCTCGGCGATGCCAGCGTTTTGGAAATTCTCCTGATCTCTTCAATCACATTAACAATAAAGCCGGCAGCCTTATCAAGACACATGGTCCTGTTTGCTTCATCCGATTTCGCCATTTCAATGTACAATTTGGCTGCGCCAAGCACTTGGTTCAGGTTATCGTGGAGTTCCTTCCCGATCTCTGTTCTTTCGTTCTCCTGGGCCGACAGCACGGCATGGGTGATTTCTTTTTGCCTGCCGAGCCGTTCCTGGATCAGCTTGTTTTCTGCAGATTTCCTGGAACTGATGTCTTGTGTGGCTCCGATCATCCTCACCGGGATCCCCTCTTCATAAATGATATGGCCCCTGTCATGTACGTATGCGTATTCACCGTCGGCCTTTCTAAACCTGTATTCATCCTCCCAGGCAGGATCGTTACCGTTAGATAGTCTGGCATTTAATTTTGCGAGAATGCGTGTTTTTTCATCCGGGTGCAGGCGGTTCTCCCAAAAACTTTGGGGGATCAATGCGTTTACAATTTCGTACCCAAAAGCTCTCTTATGCCCCCCATCGATCCAGAAGATCTCTTTGTTTTGCAGGTCCCATTCCCAAAGACAATCGTTGGTGACTTCTGTCACAAAACGGTAGAGCTCGTTCAGAATCTTCAGTTCCCGTACCGGGTGTTCAGGATTATTAGATTGATTCCTGCTTTTGAAAGAAACCGACAACGTGTTGTTGTTGTGATAGGTAATAACCTCAAACCAGGTTCCCTTTTCCGCCCAGTATTCTATAAAGTGAACCGGAACATCCTGCAGAAAAGCCTTATGGTAGGCCGAATAGAAATTGACGGGAATAATTTCTGCAAATTCTTCCCATAGGTTTTTTCCTACGATGTCGGCTTTGGCCACGCCCAATAATTCTTCAGCGGCACTGTTCCAGTATTTTACTGTCCAACGCTGATCCACGGCAAAAAATCCATTGGTAACAATTTCAGTAATTGTCTTTTGGGGATACCAAAGATGGTTGCCTGTTTTTTGTATGTTGTTTGTATGCACAAGACCATTGCGGCTCATAGTTCGCTGTTATGTGATTAGTTTATCGGGTAGGGATTTTTTTCAATCAGGTGAAATGGCGGTTAATCTGCCGCACTGTTTATGATGGATAAAATCATTTTAAAACGCCCATTGGGTTTGATGTAATTCGGGGAATGCGCAGGTACTACAATTCCATCGCCCGAAGCGAGGAAATGGGATATTCCATCAATAACTATTTCAGCTTTCCCGTCTATAATTTGGGCAAAACTGTCGAAAGGAGAGGTTTTTTCAGTCAGCCCTTCCCCGCTGTCAAAAGACATTACGCTGATATTGCCCGTTGATTTCTTGATTATGGTTTTCATGACCACGGAATTGGGGACATATTCAATGATCTCCACGATGATATGCGCCTTTGATTTTTCGACCTGGCTTTCATCGCTTTTGCCATTGCTTTTACTTATGATCGTTTTTGGATCCATGCTCATTGATTTTTTTGCCGAAAAAGACCGGCAAGTCCACGTACAAAGATCGGCTTTTGCGTGTGGAAAATAGTTACACAAAACCGGCTATACTTTACAATATTCACACATTTTGGCCCTCCAGCCTAAGTGTAAATGCTTAGCGCTATGCGTATTATGCACAATGTGGATAAATGGGTGTAACGGTTATCCATATCCTAAAAACCTAAGGTGTGAATGATGTAACGAATTGCCTGAATTGTATAATATTTAATCGTGCCATCAGGCTGATCTTTGCAGGGAAATGAGTTTGTTACCCAACCCGGTCCGGATCATGATTACCACGGGCCTTCTGCTTTGCAATGGCTTAATACATGCGCAGCTGTATACCATCAATTCCTCGAAAGATATGCAGATGAAATTATCCGGCGTTTCCGCGCAACACAAATGGGAGATGAATGCAAAAACATTGATCGGCTCGGCACAATTCGAGTTCAACCGCGGCGGACGCCATGAGCTTAAATCCATCAGTTCATTGATCTTTTCGCTTGAAGTAGAGAATCTCAAAAGCGGTCAAAGGGAATTAGACAGAAATGCATACAGAGCATTAAAAACTTATAAATACAAGGATATTTTCTATCAACTCGTGAGCGCGACTTTTACGGCGGAAAAGGATGGATACCTTGTCCGGACAACAGGCAACCTGACTATTGCCGGTGTTACTAATGAAGTCAACATGGATCTGTTTTGCGTGGTGAACAAGGACGCCAGCATTACCTGCAAGGGATCCGAACAATTAAAAATGAGGGACTACCAGGTTAAGCTGCCGGCCGTCATGCTGGGGTCGATGAAAACAGCTGATACCATCACCCTTGATTATACGCTGGTTTATAAAAAATGAACGATTAATAAGGGATGCTGATCTGCGTCTTGCATCCCTTACCGGAGGAGCTGATGATCTCTATTTTGCCATTGAATGATTCAATCCTGTTGATCATATTGGAAATCCCAATCCCTTTCCGCTTTTTTTGTACATCGAACCCTTTGCCATCATCCACCACGGTTATATTGATGAACCTGGCCTTTGCTTTTATATAGATGTGAACATTTTTGGCTTCTGCATATTTCAGAATATTATTGACCTGTTCCTGGATGATCCTGTAGATATTCAGTTTAAGGTCATCCGAAAGCGCGCTCTTTGGCAGGTTGTAAGTGCAATCGGTTCTGGTTTTTGTGTTGAGGTTAAGATCGACTAATAGTTCGCGGATCAGGTCTTCCAGGTTGATGTTTCTCAATGGGATCACCAGCTTATGACAGAGCAAACGGATCTCCTGGATGGAGTTGTCGATCAGTTCCAACGGATATTCTACCAGCGCCTTGAACGCTTCATTTTTGTCACCCGCAACACTCAGATAAATTTTAGTCACGGCCAGTAACTGGTTGATATTATCATGAAGTTCCTGTCCGATGTGGTTCCTTTCTTTGTCCTGCCCATTAATAATGGCCCTGGCTATTTTTTTGTGTTCCTGGATTTTCTGATCAAACATTTTTTTCTCCAATGACTTTAGGCTGGCTTCTGTTTCTTTGCGTTCCGTAACGTCCTGGAGAATTCCGAAAAGCCTCAATGGAACGCCTTGATCATCGGTTTCTACTTTCCATTCCGTATACCCGTTCCTGGTAGCGCCGTCCTTCCGGACAAACCGGAAATGGAACGACGAGTCAACATGCGCCTTCATGGCTTCTGTCAGTTTTTCCCTTGCCAACTGCATATCATCGGGATGCATGAAGGATAGCAGGAGCTCGGCCGAGGGTTCCACTTCGCCCTTCTCAATTCCAAATATCCGGAACATTTCGTCCGACCAGGTATGGATTTGCTTAACCAGGTCTACATCCCAGTTGCAGATATGGGCGATTGCCTGCGCTTCATTAAGCTTGATTTCACTTTGCCTGAGGTTTTCTTCCGATTTCTTTCTCTCGGTAATGTCCACGCGGATCGACAAATACTGATATGGTTTTCCTTTATCATTCAGCGACGGGATGATGGTGGTATACACCCAATACAGCGTGCCGTCCTTCGCTTTATTCAGTATTTCTCCTCTCCAGATATTGCCGCCGGCAATGGTCGCCCAAAGGTTTTTGAAAAAGGATTTCGGGTGATAGCCCGAGTTGATGAGCCGGTGATTCATGCCAAGCAGTTCTTCTACGCTATACATGGAAATTTTACAGAAATTGCTATTGGCGTAAACGATAGTACCTTTTTGATCCGTGATCGCGACAATCGCAGACTGATCCAGCGCATATTTATAGTCAGCAATTTCTTTTTCTGATCTTTTTTGTTTCAATGCGGCTTCTATGGCTACAGGCAATCTTGCCATCCTGTCCTTCAAGATATAGTCGTCTGCTCCGGATTTGATGATTTTTGCAGCAAATTCCTCCGACACCATTCCGGTGACCAGGATAAAAGGAATATGGGGTAGCAGGGTGCGCGTAATTTTTAATGCCTCTGTTGAATCGAATTGTGGAAGGGAATGGTCTGAAAGAATGACATCGGGCGAAAAGACTTCCAGGGCAAGCTGAAAGGATGGTTTATCCATGGCAAGCTTGAACTCGGCATGCATGTTTTCTTTTTTCAACAAACGCTGGATCAGTTCGGCATCGCTGACGCTGTCTTCAAGGATCAGTATTTTCAATGCAGGTTGCATTCGGGCTTGTACATTTTTTCTGGTGCCGGCTTTTGGGGCAACGATCGGTTTATTCATACGGGCGGTTGATTGCGGATTAACCAATAATATCCAAGCTCTTTTAATGCCTGGAAAAAATGGACGATTTCAACGGGTTTTACGATATAACTGTTTGCTCCGAGTTCATAGCATTTTTTGATGTCCGTGTCCTCGCTGGAAGAAGTGAGGACCACCACCGGGATTGAACTCATGGCCGGGTCGGACTTTATTTTTTGCAGCACTTCCATGCCGGATACTTTTGGCATCTTAAGATCGAGCAGGATAAGCCTGGGCTGATTGAGTTTGTTTCTTGAGCTATAAGCCGCTTTGCAATAAATAAAATCCAGCGCTTCGGCCCCGTCTTTCACATGAAAGATCTTGTTGTTGAGACCGCTTTTTCTAAAGGCGCGGATGGCCAGCATGGCATCGTCCGTACTGTCTTCGGCGAATAGAATCTCTACATCCTCGTACATGTTTAATCAAATTATGCGCTGATGGCAGGTAAACTAAAATAAAAGACTGTGCCTTGCTCAGGTGTGGATTCGGCCCAGACTGCTCCATAGTGTCGCTGGACTATTTTTTGCACGATGGCCAGACCAATGCCCGTTCCTTCAAATTGATCCTGGGCATGCAATCGCTGAAAAACACCAAAGAGCTTATCGTAATATTGCATATCGAAGCCTGCACCATTGTCGCGCACATAATAGACCATCATGTTGCCTTTTCTATATGCTCCTGTTTCGATGACGGATTTTGGCTTGTACTGGGAATATTTGATCGCATTAGAAAGTAAATTGATCCAAACCTGCCTGATCAGCGATGGATCTCCTTTTGCCTGCGGAAGCATGGTCTCATTGATTTCAGTCCTGTTTCCGATATCTCCGATAAATAACTCTTCTATTACCGATCTAACCATGAGATTCATATTCATGAGGGAAACGGCAACCTCTTTTCTCCCTAATTTAGAAAAGGCAAGCAGGTCGTCGATCAGGTTACCCATTTTTTTTGCATTGGCCATAATAGAATGGATCGTCTTTGTTCCTTCTGCGTCTAATTGCGTTGCGTAATCTTCTTCAAGGATCAGTGCATGCCCGCTGATGCTGCGTATCGGCGCCCTTAAATCGTGCGACACTGAATAGGAAAAAGATTCCAGGTCCTTATTTAATGTTTCCAGCTGTGCCGTACGTTCTATGACTTTTTGTTCTAATTCTTCATTGAGTTTGCGGAAATCATCTTCGGCGGTCTTAAGTTCTTTGTTGATGATGATCAATTCCGCTGCCCGTTTCTCTTTTTCTGCATTTTGAAAAACCAGTTCTGCGTTGGCGATGATCAGTTCTGCCGCCCGTTTTTCCTTCTCCTTGTTTTGGAAAAGCAATTCCTTGTTGGCAACGATCAGTTCCGCTGCCCGGCTTTCTTTCTCTTTGTTTTGGAAGGCCAGTTCTTTGTTCGCGACAATGAGTTCTGCAGCGCGTTTTTCCTTT
>DATHGW010000085.1:0-2545 GCA_035317445.1 Puia sp. | reverse complement strand
CAATTGCGGGTAGTTCGGGTTAGTAGCATACCCTGCCGCTTTCAATCCATTTGCCCAGCCGGTATAATCATTTTTATCCAGCTGGAATAGTTTGGCGTACCGCGGGCGTTTCAAAAACTCCGAGTGGTCGCGGAAAGAGTCCTCTGCTTTGTCATATACCCTGAAACAATCGTTATGGTTATCATCGTCTTTGTAATAGCTTTTCCCCTTCCATTCGCTGGTACATTTGATCCCAAAATGGTTGTTGGCCACTCTTGCCAATTCCCCATTTCCGCTGCCCGATTCAAACAATCCCTGTGCAAGGGTAATGCTTGCCGGTATGCCATATAAGTTCATCTCTTGTATCGCGACGGCTTTAAAATGGTCAATATATTGCAACGAGGTCATAGCGGTGTAACCAGCAATGGCATCCTTGTTTTGTTGTTGAATTTGCTGGTTATTCCTGTGGGCATCCCGGTTGCTGATCAGCTCGTTGTGCACTGCGCATGAACTCAATAAAATAACCGAAAGAAAAATAGAAGATAAGTAAGTCCTTTTTCGCATAAGCAATAAACCTTATTGACAGAATATGTTATTCCATCTCAAACTTAAGATTTATAAATAAATTTATGGTGCTTTGGCTACTAATTGCGGCCGATCGGCAGGGTTTTCATCAAAAAGATTGAGCTTGTATTTACGTATGAGCCCCAAAACCTGCGATGCCCATTTGTGACTGGCTGCATAACCACTATGCTGTATACCCTTGGCCCATCCAGTATAATCATAATGGGTATATTCCTCGTTCAAATGGCTGAATTGCTTGCGTTCTGTCATGATACGGGCAAAATCCTGGAAAGAGTCCATCACCGACTCGTACTTTTTATAAGAAGTAAGCTTCTTTTTGTTGTGCGTGATCAGCACATGCTTGTCATAGCCTTTTACGCCAAATTGATTGTTAAATTGTTTGGCAAGTAAGCTACTGCCGCTTCCCGACTCGTGCATGGCTACCGCTAATACAATGCTGGCGGGTATACCGCTTTGATGCATGATGCGGACCGCGTTGTCTTTAAATTTTTCAATGTAGGATTGGGAAGTGTTTTGAGCTGAAGCTGCCAAAGAAGCAATTAAAAGAGTAGCGATCAGAATTATTTTCTTCATAATCTATTTTTTTCTAATGATCATTACACCATCGCGAACCGGGAGTATCAGTTTTTCAACCCTGTTTTCTTTTGCGATGTGATCATTAAGTTCACGGATTGATCTTGTATCCGGGTCACTTTCGTCGCCGTATACCTTCCCTTTCCACAAAACATTATCAATTATAATTAGTCCGCCTGACCTTACTTTATCAAATACCAAATTAAAGTAAAGTAAATTATTCTTTTTATCTGCATCGATAAAAACCATATCGAAGTTATTCTCTGGTATTTGTACGATAATCTGCGCTGCTGTGCCGAAATGCAGCCTAACCTTTTTGTCCACATTTGTTGATTTGAAATGTTGATTAAGCATTTCTTCCATCTCGTGGTTAACTTCAATTGTGTGGATGATGCCGCCTTCGGTTAATCCTTCGGCAAGGCAAATAGTGGCATAACCGGTAAAGGTCCCTATCTCCAGGATGAGCTTTGGCTGCATCATTTTGCTGAGCATACTAAGCAACCGGCCCTGGTAATGGCCCGATAGCATATGCGGCTTTAATACCTTCGCATAAGTTTCCCGGTTAATTTTTTGCAGTTCCGAAGGTTCGGGGTCGCAGTGGTCTTCCAGGTAGAGTTGAAGGTCATGGGGTAGAATCTCCATCGCGGCAAATATAAGAAAATGTCTGAACCTTGATTCGCTTGATTAAAGGATTCCCTGATTCTATAGTAGCTTGTTATTATGAACTCTTTTAAATTGTAAACTTCTCCCGCCAAAATTTATAAGCAAGCCGACTTTCATTTTATAGGCTTCCAAATAATTCATTGCCTGCGCCAAATGAACTTCTTCCAATAATATGACAGCCTTTAGTTCTACCATTACAATCTCTTCAACAAAGAAATCGACCCGCCTGGTACCTATTTGCTCCCCATCATAATATACAGGCATCTCCATTTCTCTTTGATAACCTAATCCCGCCTTTCTCAATTCTATTTCTAATGCCCGCTGATAAATAACCTCCTGGAATCCATTACCTAAAGTTCCATGCACTTTCATCGCACAGCCGATAATTTTCTCCGTTAATTCTTGGTATTTCATTTATTCAAGGTAATCAAAAAATCAAGCGAATCAAGGTTCAGACGAACTTCTCCATCCACGACTGTAACAATATCACCGCCGAAACATTATCTACCAACGCCTTATTTTGCCGGGCTTTTTTGCCCATGCCGCTTTGCGCGATAGCTGCGGATGCCATTTTGGAGGTAAAGCGCTCATCCAGCATTTCGATGGGAATGTCGGGGAAGTTTTTCCGGAGCAAGGTAACAAATCCTTTTACATGCATGGCCGATTGGGATGGCGTATTGTCCATCTGCTTGGGTTCGCCGACAACAAAGCGTTCCACCTGCTCGTTTTGTAAATACTTTTTCAG
>DATHGW010000084.1:0-3522 GCA_035317445.1 Puia sp. | reverse complement strand
GTGTTTATATTTTCCTGAACGACGGGCAGCAGCATTTTACACAGAGGTATTTTTATCCTATTCACGGTTGTTATAAAGTAATGGCCAGGGATTTTGATGGGGATGGTGACCTGGATATAGCGGCCATTTCTTTTTTTGCCGACTATGGGAGGTATCCACAGGAAGGATTTATTTACCTGGAAAACAAAGGCAACTGGAATTTTGAACCCTTCTCTCTTCCCGAAACAGAAAGCGGTCGCTGGCTGACCATGGATGCGGGTGATCTCGATGGTGACGGCAAACCCGACATCATCCTGGGAAATTTTTCCGTTGGTCCAACCAGGCTCAAGAGCAAACAGGATTGGAAAAAAGGCCCGCCTTTTTTGCTATTGAAAAATATCAGCGGAAGGAAGAATCAATAGGCAATGGGCAATGTAGTCTGAATAATTCGCTCTGACGCCTTAGAGTTAAATTGCTCATTGCTCATTGCTTATTGCCCATTGCCTATTGACTCCCCGGATGCGAATAAAACTTCAATTCAATTAAATCGGCGGGCAGGGGTTTTTTATTCCAATGCTGATGTATAGAAAGCGCAGCGCCGAGTGCGCTGGCCTGCGCGAGGGTTGCAGCATATACTTCTATGTGCGGGAAAGTCATGGACAGCAGGTGCATGAACACCGGGTTTTTGCCAAAGCCTCCATCCACAAAAATCCTTTTCACCTGGCTGTTTTCCAGTACGAGTTGGGTAGATTGCTTTTGCAGCAGCATAATATCCCTGATCAGTTGGTGATAGGCGGTAGCATAATTTTCAAAGGATGACAGATCCCTAAAGGCAAATACGGACTGTGGAAGCATCGTTTTGATCGCATCGCCATCCGGCAGCTTAATCTGTGACTCCAGTTTTTGAAGGATCCCGGCGTCAAATGAGATGCTTTGATAATGATCTTCTGCAACCTGGAAATACTCACCCAGTCTTTTCGTTTGTATTTCATGATCGTACCCGGCAAAAAGCCTGGATGCCTTAACCCGCTTGCCTTTGTATTCAAGATAGGACAAGCAGTCTTGTCCCAGTTCATCCATGCGGAGTGGAAACTGATTGAACGGGTTCAGACTGATGTTCCAGGTTCCGGTGGAAAGAAGGATGAAAGGCTCTTCAAAACTCATTAGATAGGGAATCAGTGCCGCAGAACTATCGTGCAAGCCTATCCCGGCAATAAATGAATGATTGTTCCAACTGGCAGCGACGGGTTGATCCGACGGAAAGATTTCAGCAAGCTTGTCCAGTATCCCTTCCTTGCCCACCCACTCATGGTAGGTATCGCGATCAAAATCCCATAACATGGTATGGCATCCGATACTGGTGATATCGGATTTTTTTTCGCCGCTCAGCAGACTGGAAAGAAACTGAGGCAGGTGCAACGAAAACCTGATCTTATGAAACAATGCAGGCTGCTCGTATTTCAGCCGGTATAATTGCATTCCAGAATTGAGGCTGCCCAAAACTGGCGAAGCTGTCGCCAAAGCAAAATCTTCCTCAGGTCCATACTTTTCATAAAATTGTTTTTGCAATTTGTCCGGATAGGCTTTCAGGTAATTGTACAATGGCGTGATCACCTTGTCATGAGCATCGATATGTACGAAACTCGCGCCGTACGTTGAGCAATTCAAAGCATCCACCTGGAAATCGTCCATAGCCAGAACCTGGTTGATCGAATCCTTGATCCAGGCCGACAATAGCTCAATGTTTTCGCAGCGATCATGGTCTTCATCCCTTGTCTCCTCCAATTGGCATACATCTTCCCACACAGTCTTATATTCTTCATTAAAGAGAAATATTTTTTTGTTTGTTTTTCCGACATCGAAAATAGCTATGACGGGAAGTTTAGACATGTTGCTTACAGTTTACGTGTTCGCTGAAGAACTTAAAGTCCGCTCGCGACGGTTTTACTGCCTCTCTCTTTGATCAGTCGTTCGCGCACATTCACCGTTCTGAACAGGGAGATCGGATCCAGGGCGCCGCCTGAACGTTTCCGGGCCTCGGCAACGATCGAACGCACATCGGTTCGAAAGGCATTTTGCAAAATCTCCTGCGCGGCCACCACGTCATTGGAAGACTGTGCCTCCTGGAGTTTTTTCCGGTCAACCAGCAAGGACTGCGCATAGGCATTCATGATCGCTTCCACCGATTGCAGCAAATCTTCCAGTGGATCTTTCACATTGTGAGACGCATCAATCATCCAGCCGAGGTCGGTCGCATGGTTCATGCCCCTGGCATCCATACCTTCGACCAGTTCGTTGAAGATCAGGAATAGCTGGTAGGGCCTGATGCTGCCGACCGTGAGGTCATCATCCCCATATTTGGAATCGTTGAAATGAAACCCACCCAGTTTGCCTTCCATCAGCAATAGTGAAACGATTTGTTCGATATTGGCATTGGGCAAATGGTGGCCAAGATCAACTAGTGTATAGGCTTGCTTTCCCAGTTTACTCGTAAACAGGTAGGACTGTCCCCAGTCGGCCACCGTCGTGGAATAGAAGTTGGGTTCATACGCTTTGTATTCAACAAACAATTTCCAGTTTTCCGGTATCGCCGCGTAAATCTCCTGCAATCCTTCCAGGGTATTTTGGAAAGCCTTTCTGAAATTCAGCTGTCCGGGGAAACAGGAGCCATCGCTCAGCCAGACGGTCAGGGATTCGGATCCCAGGTCTATCCCATGGCGAATCACTTCTATATTGTGATCGATGGCCTGCCTGCGTACATTTTTCTGTACATGCTGAAGCGAACCGAATTTATAACTGTGTTTTTGACCAGGCTGATCCTGGAAAGTGTTCGAATTCATCGCATCGAATTTGATGCCATGCCCGGCAGCGAGGGCCCTGACCTGGCTGGCATCTTCAGGGATATCCCAGGGAATGTGCAGGGAAATGGCGCCGCTCGACCTGTTCAGGGCATGCAGCAAACCAATATCGCTGATCTTTTCTTCCAGGTTTCGGGGCTCGCCGCCGCCGCTGAAACGGCCGAACCTGGTGCCTCCTGTTCCCAGGGCCCAGGAGGGAATGGCTACCTGGAAGTCCTCCAGTTTACGCAACAGGGTATCGATATCACGGAGACCAATAGACGCAAATCCCAAACGGCGCTGGTGATCGGCTTGCAGGCTTTCATTGTGTTCTTCGATCTGATCAGGTTCAATTTTCATGCGTTCCAATCATTTTTAAGCCATATAAAAAACTTCTGTCAGGGGAATGCTCAGGGGCGAATGGTCTTCATTGGTTTCCATGACATCTTTCATGTAGTTCCACCAGGTCCACATGAGCGGTTCATTGCGTAATTCATCCAGCCGCGTTGCGTTTTCGATGTTGAGGTAACCAAACAACGTGCCAGTGGAAGCGTCAAGAAAAATTGAATAGTCTGCAATACCGGCCTGTTTCAGTAAGCGCTTCAGGTCCGGCCAAATGTTTTCATGGCGTTTTTTGTATTCGGCTTCCTGGCCTTTCAATAGTTTCATTTTGAAGGCAATCCTTTGCATCGTGATTGTTTTATTG
>DATHGW010000083.1:0-2385 GCA_035317445.1 Puia sp. | reverse complement strand
ACACCGATATTGCGCATGGCCACCGGTGCATTGGCATCCGCAGCCGTTCTCAGTACATGGGCTTCCCTCGGCCATTCTTCCCCCGGAATCCGCCAGGAGGCTGCGGCGTTCTTTACCTGCGGCAACTGCTTCAGGGCGTTGATAAAATTGTTTGCTTTCGACAGATAAGAAGAGTCCCAGGCGGTTAACGAAGGGTTTTTTACGATCAACAGCTGATCAATGTTTATGCCGAGCTGCTGGCTATTCATAAACCTGACCTGCCGGTAGACGACGATTGAACCGATAATCAGCACGACGGTAATGGCAAACTGGCCAATCACCAGCAGTTTTCTCAGAAAGATCCCTTTGCCCGAAGCGCTGAATTTTCCGTTCAGTACCAGGACAGGTTTGAACGAGGAAAGCACCAGTGCCGGATAAAAACTTGAGATGAAAATTCCCATAGCGATCAATATCGTTAATGCCACGGTGATAGGGTATCCATTGAACGTGTTCTGAAACAATTGTGGCAGGGATAAACGCTGTTGCGTTAAAGCATTAAACCAGCTTTGCGACAGATTTACGATAAAAACAGCGGCTGTCAAAGCGACGATATGGATAACGAATGATTCTGTAAGGAACTGGAGTACCAACTGTTTCCGGCTTGCCCCCGCTACTTTCTTTATGCCGACTTCTTTTGCGCGTTCGGCAGATTTTGCCGTTGCCAGATTGATGTAATTGGTCCAGGCAATCACGATGATTAATGCTGCAATGATCAGCAGGCCCCAAACTGTTGTGGCATTCCCGGTTTTACCTATCTCAAATTCAACATCAGAATACAGATGAATTCTCGAGAGTGGTTGCAGGTAAAATTTTTCATCCATTCCTAAAGCCATCTTTTCTTTAAAATATTTTCTGTTGAATGAAGTAAGCCTTGCATCGATTTTCTTGTAATCAACCATATGCCTTAACTGGATATAGGTATGGAAATCCGTTCTGCTAAAATCATCATTTGCCTGGCTCCAGCCATTCTGTATAATGGTTTGATAGGAGAAAAGAAGGTCAAACTGCAAGTGAGAATTTGACGGCACATCCCTGCAAATACCCGTTATTTTATAGGGAAGTGAATCAGTGGACATCACCAGCGTCTTTCCAAGCAGCAATCCAAAATCATGGTCATGAATATTAAATATTTTGCGTGCAAGGGTTTCTGAAATGACAGCGGTATGTGGTTCCTGCAAGGCGGTTGCGGCGTTTCCTGCCAGCAAAGGAAAACTGAATATGCTCAGGAAGGAGGCATCGACGGCAAGCACTTTGAGTTCGCCAATTTTGGTCGCACCCGAAATAATGATTTCCTGGTCGAATGGAACCAGGCGTGAGCTCCTGACAACTTCGGGAAAATTGTCCCGCATGGCCCTGCCAACACCAGAGTAGGTGATGCCACTGTGCTGAATAAGTTTTCCATTTTGATAATGGTCGTTGACCACCCTGTATATATCGCTGAGGTTTTTATTGAACCGGTCATAACTCAGCTCAAAACCCACATATTCTAAGATCAACATACAGGCGGCCAGGCCGATGGCCAATCCGGTAATATTGATCAGGGAAAAAATATTATTTTTCCACAAACTGCGAAAAGCGGTTTTAAAATAGTGTGTAAACATATTTTAACGGATTCCGGGAATAAAGTTACATACAGAAGGGGATGAACGGGAATCGTTTACACCACTACACCCTTTTTCTTGACATACTGCGAACTCAAAGCGCCCGGATAGTAACCCGTCAGCTTACCGGCGATTTTTTCCTGGCCAAGGTCTGCATATCATTTTTTGCAGTAATTTTGTACCTCACAAAAGAAAAGGAGGTATTCATGCAATCTACAGATCATTCATGGAAATCTTCGGTCGGTTTCGCCTGACCGGGTTCCCCATTAAAATATCTGCTGGTGCCATGTGCACCGGGACCACTACAGCGATGTAGTGGTTTTTTTTATTATATTCATGGAGAGAATTGTCGTTCACATGAGCAAAGACCAAACAAAAGACCTGTTGACATTTCTGGCTCCTTTTGAGCCAGAGATCAAAGAGCTGGTCTTGTGGCTCCGCGAATTCGTGTGGGATATGTATCCCAAAACCAACGAATTGATCTACGACAACTATAATGCACTTGCCTTTGGCTGGTCACCAACGGATAGGGTGGGACATACTTTTTGTTCCATCGCGGTTGGCCGGACAAGCAAAAATATTCATTTCGGATTTTATTGGGGAAGCCAGATCGCCGATCCTGAAAAGCTGCTGATTGGAGAGGGTAATCAATATCGGTACATCCTAGTAAAAAACAAAAAAGACTTTCCCAAAACCTATATTAAGCAACTGGTCAAAGAAGCTTATGCCAATTCGCTGGCGAAAG
>DATHGW010000082.1:0-3760 GCA_035317445.1 Puia sp. | reverse complement strand
AAGGATGAATCGTTGATTTGACTTAGACCAGGATAATAATACGCCTGGATGATCACATTGCCCCATGGATTTAGTTCGTCTTTCTCCCAGCTCAGGTTCAGGTCCTTTGCGTGATCAACATAATCGGGGAAATCCGAGATCCATTTTACAACCTTTCTTGGCAAATAAAGAGATTCGGTGAGTGTGTCTGCTTCAGCAAATCCTTTGATCTTAATGGTCACCTGAGATCCGAACAATGAGAGACCCTCATCGAAGAAAGGCGTGTTGTTGTATCCGAAATTATAACTGTTATCCACCGCCCTGCTGATCCCCCTTTGATTGACCAGCAAGTCGCTAACCCCTTGCAATTTATTGCTGTTGCTGTCTATAAAGGCTGCTGCCACTGAAATCTGATAGTCGTTGCTGTCTGCCTTGTTGGTAACCTGGTTTCCGCTAATGAGCACATAGTTATAGACCCTTGCATCATGGGTACCAAACCAATCCCATCCTTTGGGGGGAGGAATGCCTTCGTTCTTTTGGCAAGACAATGCAGAACCAAAACCAATGAGCAAGATGAGCGGCTTTTTCATTCCCATGGCTTAGAAACGCCATCATAAATATACTTTTTTAATCAGTATCCCGCTTCAGGTGGAATTTAAAAAAATCCCCCGAAATCACCTACTTGTCCACTGTCCGGGTATGCACAGGGCGGCCCGGTATACCAGAAAGTTTTTAAAAAAATGTTTCAAATCCCGCTTCATTTTACGAAATGCATCGTATATTTATACGAATAACATCGTATATAATCGGCCTTATGACCTTTATTTTGTGTGGGATGCAACAAGCAGGGAAAATGATTGACTTTAATAAAAAGAAAACCGAAACATATTGCGGCCGCAAAAGAAAAACGTCAGGTTTAACAGCGATATAGATTAAGCCTCATGTGTAGTAGAAACGGGTCTGTTCTCAGTCCCGTTTATTTTTTCCCGTTCAGGTAACTTCTGGCGCAAAAAGGAAAAGGATCCAACAGCGTCGGATCCTTTTTAATTATAAACCATTCAACAAATAACCCTTAAATTATATTTCGAGCATGCGCAACAGGGGATACTCTGAATCATCTGTATTTGAATCAGGATCCGTATTCATGTCCTCGCGCAAAAAGTCAACATTTATTTTAACTGTGGTCTTCTCCTTGATAATAACACCCGCACGTTTGTAAGACTGGTACCCTTTTTTACCGAATTGCAGGTTAATCTGGGCCGAAGGCAATTCAGAGAAATGAAAAAAACCATCTGCGTCTGTCATCACTTCCTTGGGCGAATTGGCGCCCGGGGTAGTGGCGGAGACAACAACACCAGAGACCGGTTTTTTAGTGATTGCGTCTTTCACATAGCCCTGCAGCAGGCTGGGATTGGATTTGCCACCGCTGGCCTTCGCCAGGAAAGCGAGAGACAGCAGTCCGCAGAACAAAAACAACAGCTTACCTTTTCTCATACAATGGGGTTTTTAAAATGTACTGAAAGCGAAGTTAATCCTTCCCTCATTTCCTTTTCTCAGAGATTATCATCAAATCACGCCGTTAATACAAAAATAATGTAAAATACCCCTTACTCCCCTATTCGATTCAGCCGGATCGGCCTCTTCACAAATTTACTATTCCTTTCGGGATTAGCTAAGCGTTTTTACTCTTTTTAAGACGTCATGGATTGCCATTTGGTTACCTGAATCGAAAATAATTTGTAAAAATACTTTCGGCTCAGGGTTTCCTACTATCCGCCTGACCGTTGACCGGTCTCGCGCCACGTAATAAAGACAGCTTTTCCTGCGCTGGCGCTGCCTTGATTAAAAGATGCGGGATGATCAGCTTTCACCGAGATCTATTTCTGTATTGTCCCCGATATTCAGGCTCCTGCTCTCGCCCTTTACCTCGGTATCGCTTCCAATGAGCGAATGCGTTAGTACGATGTCATTCAGGTTGGCAAAAGACCCGATAATAGAATCCTTGATGATGGAGTAGTTCACCTGGGTCTTTTCTCCAATCGCCACATTGGGACCTATGATGGAATTCTTAATGTCGCATCCCGGGGCGATGCTGACAGGCTGAATGATGATGGTATTGTCGAACTGATGGTCCGGTGCAATGTTCCCGCCGAACTTCTTCAGCAGCTTGGCATTGGAGTCGAGCAGGGTTTCTTTTTTGCCGCAATCGAACCAGTTTTGCACTTTGAAAGAACGGAAATTAACGCCGTTCCGGATCATGCATTCGATCGCATCGGTCAGGTTGTATTCGCCATAACTGGTAAGCTGGTTCTGGATATTGTTTTCCAGGCAATTGAACAAATAGGCGGTTTCTTTGATCTGATAAATGCCTACCAATGCCATATTTGATTTGGGTATCTGGGGTTTTTCAACCACCCGGCTGATGATCCCATCCTCTTCAATTTCCGCGACACCAAAATTCCTCGGATCATCGACTTTCTTTACTCCCAGCATGGAATGGGGGTTTTCCAACACTTTTTGAATGTCAAATTCACAAATCGTGTCTCCCAACACGACAAAAACCTCATCTGCTCCTACGATCTCCCTGGTCAGCAACACCGCATGCCCGATCCCGTGACGTTCGTTCTGATAAACAAAATGTGAAGTAAGCTGGGGATATTTGTCCTTTACATAATCCTGTATTTTTTCCCCGAGATATCCCACAATAAAAATAAACTCATGAATGCCCGCTTCATGCAACTGGTCCACAATAATGCTCAGGATGGTTTTGCCTGCCAACGGGATCAGGGCCTTGGGTTGGGTATAAGTATGCGGACGCAATTTAGTGCCGGCGCCTGCGACTGGAATGATTGCTTTCATACAAACGTGTTTTTCCTCCCTTAACCAATAAACAATTTCCCTTCAAAAAACCTGTGAAAGTAGTGAATTTTATGGTTTCAACATCAAATTATGTCGGGGTGCACCGTTAATTCATTACATTGATAAAAAATATTTTCCCGATGAAGCAGGTGGCTCTATGCTTGTTGATGGCAAACTTCGCCTTCTCCTCTCTTTCACAGGATATTCATCAGCAGCTCGATTCCCTGTTCAATACCTGTTATCACAAAGGCTTGCCTGGCGCTGCTATTGTCATCGAATGGAAAGGAAAAATTGTTTTCAAGAAAGGATACGGTCTTGCGAACCAGGTGACCCGCGAACCAATTGACAGTATAACCAATTTCAATATCGGCTCGCTGACCAAACAGTTTACTGCTTATTGCATTCTTCGCCTTGCAGAACAAAAACGATTATCCCTAGACGATAATTTATCCCGTTTTTTCCCGGGTTTTAATCCGTCGACCGGCAATCAGATTACGGTCAGGCAATTGCTGACGCACAGTTCCGGCATCCTGGATCATTATGCTTTTATCGATACTAACCTGATAAAACATGCCGCTGACAAAGACGTACTGCAAGCGGTCCGCAGTCTTGACCACACTTATTTTGTGCCAGGCACACAATACCGTTACAGCAACACGGCCTACTGCCTGCTGGCACTCATAATCGAAGAACTGAGCGGCTTGTCCTACGCGGATTATGTTCGAAAACACGTTTTTGAGCCTTTATCCATGAAACATTCGCAGGTGTTAAAAATCGGGACTCCGATTTCAAGGCGGGCCGTGGGCTACGATACCCTGGGCGACACGGTTAGCTTTCGCAGGCTCGATGCTGACGAATCGATTTTCTTTTCCACGGAGGGCGATGGCGGCGTATATACTTCAGTCGAGGATTACCTGCGATG
>DATHGW010000081.1:0-2566 GCA_035317445.1 Puia sp. | reverse complement strand
ACTGTTTCGAAAGACCTGTTTCCATAAGGTGCACGGGCGTTGTCGCCGAGGTACACGAAATCATAGCCAGGTAATTTGTCAATAAATTCCTTTAAGATCGTGAGCCCGCCATATCCGGAATCAAACACGCCAATGGGGCTGGAAGCAGAAGCCATAGTACAAAAATAAAAAACGCCAGGCTTTCCACCTGACGTTATACGATGATATAAGAAATAACATCTACTTAATACCTAATTTCTTCTTTACCAATGGCAATATATCATCCGCAGGGGGAGAGACGAGCAATGCATCCTTCACGAAAACATAAGTATAGCCTGACTCTTTAGCTACGGTTTGTGTTGCATCGACCGCTTTCTTTTGAATAGGTGCTATCAATTCTTCCCTTTTTTGCTGGTAGAGCTGACCTGCCTGCTGTTGGTATCCCTGTAATTTCTGATACATTTCTATCAGGTTTTTTCTCTTGAGTTCAAGTTGCGCCCTGGTAAACCTGGCTGTATCTTTTGAAGACAGCAAACTATCCTGTTCATTGAATTCTTTTTTCTGATCTTCAAAATTCTGGTTCAGTGCAGAGGAATATTCCGCCAGGTTGGAATCCGCCTTCTTGGCTTCCGGCATGGCCGCCATCAGTTCATTGATACTGATAAATCCTATTTTCGTTTGTGCATGCGCCTGGTTTCCTGCTACCATCAGAACCGTCGCCACCAAAACGACTGTAACAATCTTTTTCATGTTTGTTTAGTGTTTGCGTTTTTGTTGTTATTAATTGAAGCTTTTAAAAAAATATGCAGCCTTATTTAATTCCCAATTCTTTCAATACATCGTCACTCTTATCCAGCTTTGGGTCGGCAAAGATAACAGTTATTCCTTCACTTTTATCCAAAATAAAATCATATAACCGGTTAACGGCAATTTTCTGGATGGCGTTATAAACCTTGTCCTGCACAGGTTTGATCAGTTCCTGCCGCTTCTTAAACAGATCCCCTTCAAAACCAAAACGTTTGCGCTGCAAATCCCTCACTTCCTTTTCCTTGTTGAATAATTCATCCTCTCTTTTCTTCTTCAGTTCCTCGCTCAGCATCACCTGTTCTGCCTCAAAATCTTTGTACATCTTATCTAAAACGGACTGTTTGTCGTCGATTTCTTTTTGCCACTGAAGGCTGGTCTGGTCCAATTGCTTTTGCGCGTCTTTATACGCCGGCATTTTGTCCAGGATGTATTTGGTGTCAACAACAGCATATCGCTGCGCCTGACTGGCAACAACAAACAAGCATGTTGTCAGAACAAACAAGCATATTTTTTTTATCATATCGGTCAAATTTTAGAAGCCGGCGGCGAACATTATTCTGGTTCAAATCCCAACATAAATGTAAAGCGGGAAGCGTTTTTCAGAGATCCATTTTGTATTCTGTCGATTCCTATTCCATAGTCAAATCCAAGCAATCCAAACATAGGCAGGAAGAAACGCAGGCCAACACCAACGTCTCTGCGCAAACGAAATGGATTGTAATCCTTGTAATCATACCATCCGTTCGCAGCTTCAAAAAAAGCTTCTCCATAAATCGTGCTGCTGGGATTGGTAACAAATGGATACCTCATTTCCAGGGTATATTTATTAAATATAATAAAGAATTCCGAAGCCGATTGCTGGTCGGGGTTCACCCTCGGGTCTGAGTTTTGGTAAACGGGATACCCTCTCTGGGAGATGATCTCGTATCCCAGTAAGCCGAAATTATTGGTCAGGCCCGCATCGCCCAGCTGGAACCGCTCGAAAGGAGAATAATCCAGTTTGTTGGTGTACCTACCCATGAACCCGTATTTCACCGCTGCTTTCAACACGAACTGACGGCTCTTGTCGGCACCCATGGCCTTGCCGATCGGGATATACCATTCGCTGGTGAGTCGCCATTTCGTGTATTCAGGTAATTTGAAATTCTGCTGCGGCGTAAAATTATTGTCAAATAAAGAATACGGCGGTGTAAACTGCCCGCTGATCATGAAGTTGGATCCGCCTGTCGGATAGATTGGCCGGTCGATAGAATAACGGCTTAATGCAACTTTAAAACTGACGTTTGTTGAATAGCCATTCCTGAAAGCAGGCGAGAACAACGAATAGTTTGTGAGGTTATACCGGACATAATTGAGCGAATAGGTAAGGGTAAAATAATCATCCGGCCATTTCAATTGTTTACCCAGCGCAACGGTAACCCCAAAGTTCTTTAAAGAATTGGTATCGCTGAATGCGTACTTGCTCGTGGTATAACTGTATCCACCCGTTCTGAATGCACTCTTATAGAGGCTAATGGTCAGGGTATTTCTTTTCTTCCCACCCAGCCATGGTTCTGTGAAAGAAAGGTTATATGACTGGTATGCCTTACCGTTAGCCTGAACACGAAGGCTGAGCTTTTGTCCATCGCCAACGGGTAAGGGATCCCAGGCGGATTTGTGCCAGATATTCTTGATCGAAAAATTATTGAATGAAACGCCCACGGTGCCCGTGAGGCCAATGCCGCCGCCCCAGCCCGCTGATAGTTCCAACTGATCGGATGACTTTTCTTCCACGCTCCAG
>DATHGW010000080.1:0-3974 GCA_035317445.1 Puia sp. | reverse complement strand
CATATAAAGATCAACGGTGTGAGCAAGGTGGTATACAGCAATCCATGCGGAAGCAGAAAGCCATTAAAAAAAAAATACAGGATGGCGATCGGCAGGTATTTGTTGATTCGTATTTCCCGGGTCATAGTCATATGCGCTGTTTAATCAGTTTCGCAGGTACGCCGGCGTAAATCCCGTTCTTTGCGTAGATGCCGCTTTTTACTACGGCGCCGGCTGCAATGATGCAACCATCTTCCAAAAATACGCCGTCCAAAATGGTTGATTTAGCCCCGATCCAGCAATCCCTGCCGATAGTAATGCCCTGGTGCTGTACACCCTGCAAACGGATAGGGATATCCGTAGTGGCGAAAATATGATTTTCCGCATGGAAGCTCACAAAATTGCCCACGATGGTATCATCCCCCAATTTGATGCCACCGGCGCAACCATAGTAATTGTCGGTGCCCATGCCCACATTATTTCCGACCTGTAGTCCCTTACCCAAAAACTGGAGATTCCCTGTGCATTCAATGATGGTATTTCTGCCAATGGACACGTTATCACCCAACCTGATTCCTTCCACAGAGAGGGCATCAATAAAACAACGGTTCCCAATGGATAAATTTTTTCCGGCCCTGATTTTCGATTTTAGTTTTATGGTGACGTGCCGGCCAATGAATGGGATGGTTTCATGGTGGAAGCCGCAGATCAATCCCCTGCATTTCATGATGATCCTGCCTAGGATAAGATTCAAAAGGTAGGAATTAGGAATGTTTTCGTCCAGGCGGTATTCATTGCCCTTCAAACCCGAAATGTAATAATTGAGTAGCTTTTTTAGCATGAGTCAGTCCTTAGAATTTATTCATGATCCCGATCACACGCTCCACATCGTCTTGATTGTGAAAAAAAGAAATCGGCAAACTCAGGGTCGTCTGGTGAATCGCTTCTGCAATGGGCGTTTCCTGATCATCAATGATACCCCGCATGGCTTCCTGTTTATTGGGCGCCACGGGATAATGGATTTCGGTCTTGACCTGGTTTTTCAACAAGAATTCCCTGAGTGCATCGCGTTTTGGGTGACGGACGTTAAATATATGGTACACGTCATAGTGATCGGGATCAACCTCAGGCTTTATGAAATCGTCTTTTAATCCTTTAAAATATATCCCGGACAGGTTTCTTTTGTGTTCATTGATCCGGTCGAGGGCTTTTAGTTTAACGGATAGAAACCCGGCCTGTACTTCATCCAGCCGGGAATTAAACCCAACCAGCTTATTGTAATATTTTGTTTCAGAACCATAGTTCCGCAGGGTAGCAACGGTTTGATGGTATTGCTGATTATTGGTGGTGATGGCGCCGGCATCGGCCAGTGCGCCCAAATTCTTTGTGGGATAAAAGCTGAAGGCGCCGAAATCACCAAAACTTCCTGCTTTTTGATTTTTGAACATGGCGCCATGCGATTGGGCGCAATCTTCTATCACTTTCAAATCGTGTTTCTGTGCAATGGACATGATGGAATCCATCCTGCAAACCTTTCCATAGAGATGAACCAGGAGGATGCCGCGTGTGCGCTTGCTGATTTTTTCTTCAATTTTGGCAGGATCGATATTGTAGGTGGCCAGCTCTGGTTCAACCAGAACAGGTTTTAGTCCATTGTGTATGATGGCCAGGATGGTGGCGATATACGTGTTGGACGGAACAATGATCTCATCATTTTTTTCAAGATTCAGCGCCCTCAGTGCAAGGATCATCGCGTCCAGGCCATTACCTACTCCACAACAATAGCTGGTTCCGCAATAAGCCGCAAAGGCCTGTTCAAAATCCCTGACTGCCTGCCCTAAAATATACCAGCCGCCTTTGAGTGTTTTGTCAAATGAATCGCGATAATCGTCAAAAAAATATTCATTTAACCGGGCCAGGTTTTCGTATTCAATCATGATGAATAGGGTTCAAAAATATAATCATTTTGATCAAAGTATTGGGAAGCCAATACCATGAGTATCGCGTCTGGTGTAAACTGATCCATGGTATGCCAGTCCCTGGCTTCCAGGATCAGGCATTTTTTCGGATGATCCAGGATAAAGTATTCCGATTTTTGCCCGTCGTCATTATAGATCCGGCAACTTCCCCGAAGGCAAATGGCTGCCTGTATGGTGGTTTTGTGCCGGTGACCGCCACGCCGGGAATCATCCACGCCATAAATGTAGAATATCCTTTTTATGTCAAAAGGAATGATTTTTTCAATAACGGTCAGGTTGCCACGCTTGTCCGTATATGTTTTCAGGTCCAATAGTTGCGCCATGTAAGGTCAGTTAAATGCTTCGGTTTTATAAAAGTGGTCGTGCTTGCTAAAATTATATTTGGTCAGATTGAATGGCGGGATCCTGCCTTTCAATATAAACAGGGCCAGATCCTTGATAAACAGTAAATAAGTTTTCAACCTCGATGGGGAGGATTGTTTTGCACCGGATGGATTAAATCCGATGCCCTGTTTGAGCAGGTTTTTCTCTATCTGCAAAAGCTTCCTGATATACGGAAAATATAGAATAGCCTTTACTTCTTTATTGATCTCGTAAAGTGATCCGGTGCAGGAGACCGTGTGGTCGGAATAGAATTTTAGTCCGTGAAAATGATAAAATACCAGGGGCCAGGATTGTTTTTTTTTGAGGTCAGTGATGCTGATCTGGTTATGATCTTCGATCAAGGCAAATTGCTGCACATTCCAGGGAGCCAATCCTCCACCCGGGTGCTGTAACACATGAACGCCGCTAAACCGGGTAGGCCAGTCATCCAGGTATTTCTGATCTCCGAATTTACCGTCTTCCAGGTAGGCATAACACCATTCCAGGCATCTGTCTCTCCACCAGCGCAAGGCAAGCATGCCGTGCTCATCATGCTTAAAAAACATGAACTCCACGCAGTAAAAGCCGTGGGTAGCCGAATTGTCATAGTCCCGGGTATACCGGTGTGGCGTGATCAGTACGGAAGCATTGTTCAATTCGTCGAAAAGCAATTGGGGGTCATGATAAAAGATCATGTCCGCATCCAGGTAGGTGCAGGATGGCAGCTGGTATCTTTCGATACAATATAAGATAATGGAAGGTGTGCAGGTCCAGCAATATTCGGCGATGGATCGGGTAGGCTTAACCGTGAGCAATTGCTGGTCTTCAAAATCATGCAGCGCAATCGGTGTGAGGTTGGACAAATTGGCCTTCTGCAAATACTCATAACAATCGTTGTCGAATGCGACCACGTATAAATGATAAGATGGACAAACCCGGGCGAGCGACTCATTGAGCGCAATGCCGCGGGTTAGGTAGTTTGAATCAAATAGCGTGCAGAAATTAATCATTAATTTTGTTAAGGAGTTTGTTGAACTTTCTCTTCATAAGGATTAAGGGTAGTTTTTTTTGTTCCGATCTGATTTTTTCCAGCACAGCTTTTTTGCATTCTCCGAAAATGGGATTATCGTATTGTTGCAAAGCAAAGTCAATTACCTCCAGCGCAAAGCCATATTGCTGTTCGAGCAGGGCAAATACACACAGGAGTAATATGTGCCGCTCGCTTGCAGCGCTTTGTTTCAGGTAGCAGATTTCTGCCCAACCCGGGGAGGTTTTGATGATTCGTTGGCTCATAAACTCGCCAAGCTGGTTTGCATATCGAACGTGCAATCTTTGGGTACCTTTCACTTTCATCGACGAAAGCCAAAATCCCTGTTGTTGTAATACCTCCATGATCATGTGCAATTTGTCTTCGCCTTTATATGCGTCCATGATGCCCGGCTCGAATTCGGCGGCCAAAAGGCTTTCCCTGATCTGGGTTGGAAGGCTTGTGAACAATCGCAGATCTGTACCCTGGGTATCTGTTTTGAACCAATCCACATAATGAATCCCGGTCTCCTTTAAAGCCCGTTGGAGGGTAATGGCCGGAAGTGTTGTGACCTTGGTTATTTCAAACAGTGGTCTGAACAACCAGGGCGACAATTTTTCCAGGTC
>DATHGW010000079.1:0-2740 GCA_035317445.1 Puia sp. | reverse complement strand
ATATTTTTTTACGTCGAAATAGACGGAACCATTCACCTCATACGCATACCCCTCTGCGATGATCTTCTCGATCATCCCGATCTGCTCTACGATATGCCCCGTCGCAGTGGGCTCGATACTCGGCTCCAGGTTATTGAACTGCTGCATCGCCCAATGGAAGAGATTGGTATATTTTTGAACCAGCTCCATCGGTTCCAGTTTTTCAATCACAGCCTTCTTCGATATCTTGTCTTCTGCTTCCCTGCCTTCCTCTTCAAAATGCCCGGCATCAGTAATATTGCGTACATAACGCACTTTATAGCCTAAATGCATCAGGTAGCGATAGATGACATCGAAGGTGATATATGGCCTTGCATGGCCCAAATGACTTTCTCCACTCACGGTGGGCCCGCAAACATACATGCCCACATGCCCCGGGGTGATGGAAACAAATTCTTCTTTCTGTCTGGTATATGAATTATGAACTTTTAATGAACTCATCGGCGCAAAAATAGAATATCTGGGTTTAAGTGCAAAGGGGATAGCCAGATGACAGTTAACAGTTGACAGTTGACAGATGGAATTAATAAGATCTGTTTACTGTGAACTGTCATCTTACTAAGGCATTAGAAAATCCGCGACAACCGGATGATGGTCCGAATACGGCAGGGGGAATTTGCTGCATTGCAAAACATGGAATTGCTTGTCGGCCATAATGTAGTCTATCCGGAGGGTGGGGGAAAGGTGCACATAGGTTCGGCCGATGCCAAATCCTTTCTGGATAAAAGCATCCTGCCGGTCGCCCCTGATATGAAAATACACATATGAATTAGGTACGTCGTTGAAATCGCCACAAATAATGGCGGGATAAGGACTTTTATCCAATTGTTCGCGGACAATATCGGCCTGGTCCCTTCGCAAAGAATAAGCAATCTTCAATTTCTTGATGATGGATCTGGATGCTTCCAACACGCTGTCATCCACGTTCTTGATGATCTCCACATTGCGGAAATCCCTTCCGCGGAACAGTACCGACTGAAGATGGGTAGTAAAGACCCTGATGGTCTTTCCATTCACATTGATATCTGCCGCAAGAAGGCTTTCTACATATTTTTGGGCATTGGGGTTATTGAATTTAATCTGGAGGCTGTCGGTGATCGGATATTTCGAAAAAATGGCTGTCCCGCTTGAATAGGTGCCGTCGCGGCGATTGTAATCATGCGAAAAATGATAATAAGGAAAATGCAATTGGCGGCTGATGTATTCAATATTGCCCGGCAGGCCTCTGAAATTGTTGGATTCAAAAAACTCCTGGAAGCAGACCAGGTCGGCATTTTGCTCTGCTATGAACTCCATCATTTTCAGGCGATGCCCCGAACCACCGGGTTTTTTGGTTATGAATTCATCCCAGCTGTGTACGTTCCAGGTGAGCACCCTGAAGGCATTCGCGGGTTTTTCCCGGATGAATTTTTTATGGATGTCCACGGCAAGAAATGCATGAATATTCTGCCAGCCCAGCAGGAGGGCTAAGGCCGAAATCAGGGATAGATGCCGGGAGTGAAAGAAAAGCCAGAAGATCATAAAACCAACCAGCAGCAACAAAAACAAAGGAAAAAATAAACTGAGCAGGGAAATGACCCACCACCTGCCTGCGTGCAAATAGGCGTTGGCACAGGTGATCAGGAAAAGAACCACCACGACCAGGTTTAAAATGATAAAAAAGCGCTTGGTGAATTTTCGGATGAATGCCATGGATGGCATGTAAATTACAAATCTTCTTCCTCAGCTGCCCGTTTCAAAATATCTTTTTCTTCGTCTGTCAGGAAACGGAAGCCTTGTTGATTGATTTTATCAAGGATATCATCGATCCTTTTTTGTGTGATGTTGGGTATCTTGCGGAAGGGTTGTGTGCCGGAAACATTGTAAAAGAACTCATCTTTGGGGGTTGATTTTCTCTTCTTTTTTTTATTTGGATTGAATAGGTCATTGCACCAGTCAAAAAACTGGTTCATCCACAGGCTCCAGTCATTCCCTTTGCGCACCTGGTAAATGAAAAGAAATCCCACCCCGGCGCCACCGATATTAGCGATATAGGAACCGGAATCTCCATAAGCAATGCTGGAAAAATTGATCAGGATATAGATCAGAGTCAATACCCAGAGCGGAATGCCGCCATTGATCATGGGGAAAATGCGGTAATCGGGCGCCACCGTGGTCGTTGCAATGGCAACCGCCATGATAGCCGGGTTCGCACCAGCCAGTACTGCAAAGGGGATCTGAACTTGTAATTTTGGAAAGATATAATAAGAAAAAATATACAGCACCGCGCCCGCGAGGCCACCGTAGACAAAAATGGGAGTTAGTTTGCGGTTCCCGGTTAGGTCCTGCAGGATATATCCAAAGCTCCACAACCAAAACATATTGGAAACAAAGCGAAACACCCTGAAGTCAGCAAACATGTAAGTGAGAAGAGTCCAGGGCCGGCTGGACAATTTCTCCAGGCTGGCGGGAAGGATAAACCATTTTAATATATTGTTTTGGTAAGCTTCGGGCCGAAGAGGCACGAGCAGGTAGATCACGTAGATGAACTTCAGTATAACGAACACGACAGCATTGATGATCACCAGCTGAACCAGCGCATTCCCATCCTGCCCCAGGTTCATTCTTTTCCGATAGCTGTCTTCCATTACATCCATAGCATTGAAGATGAAATTACCTACTTAAACGGCCTTCCTGAGTGCTTAGTGTATGTTTCTTAACA
>DATHGW010000078.1:0-11387 GCA_035317445.1 Puia sp. | reverse complement strand
CAATCATTTTACTGCCGGTAATGGCCAGTCCATATTCCGGGGCGATAAACTGCCTGCCAGTTTATTGGGGGATTATTTAATTAACGAGCCGGTGGCGCGCATCATCCGTCGGGCAAGGGTAACCGATAGAGAGGGGAAAGTAACGCTAAAAAATGCTTATCAGCAGGATGAGTTCATTGCCTCCTCAGATATGAACTTCCGTCCCGTAAATACCTACACCGCTCCCGATGGCTGTCTTTATATCGTCGATATGAACAGGGGAATAATTCAGGAAAGCGAATGGACAAAGGCAGACAGCTACCTGCGTCCGCAAATACAGCGTCTGGGACTGGATAAGAATACGCAATTTGGCCGCATTTACCGGCTGGTTTATGATGGCCTGCAGCCAGGACCAAAACCACAAATGCTGGATGAGCCTTCCAATAAACTGGTCAGCTGGCTGGACCATCCCAATGGCTGGTGGCGGGATAATGCCCAAAAGGAATTAGTCTTGCGCGGTGATCAATCTGTAGTCCCGGATCTGAAGCAAATAGCTGTAGGAAACCAGGGTTCGCTGACGGCAAAACCAACCGCATTGGGCCGCCTTCATGCGCTATGGACATTGGATGGATTGGATGCAACAGACAAGGAAGTTTTATTCAAAGCGATGGAAGATCCAGATGAGCAGGTAAGAAGGGCAGCCGTTCGGATAAGTGAGCCTTTTTTAAAAAAGAATGATGAAGAGGTCATTGATAAACTGGAAAAATTGAAAGATGATGATGGCTATGATGTACGCGTGCAGTTGATGTTATCGCTTGGTTATGCCAAAACGGATAAATCAGCGGCAATCATGAAATACCTGCTCGATAAAAACCCGCGCAATGAAATGCTGACGGCCGTTAAAAGCACACTTACAAAAAATGAGGATATAAAGAAGTTTGGAGCAAAACTAGGCAGTCTTGATCCGTCAAATAGAAAGGTCATCTTGGACGGAGCAACGATATACAGAACACTTTGTTCTTCCTGTCATGGCCCTGATGGCAAAGGACTGGCAACCCAGGTGGCGCCACCGCTTGTCGTGGAAAATAATTTCAGAAGATTGATGAGTGCAAAAGATACGACGATCATGATCCTGCTACACGGGTTAAAAGGGCCGGTTAATGGTAAGTCCTATGCTGTAGAAATGCCATCCATGGCCTCTAATAACGACCAGTGGATCGCCTCGGTATTAAGCTATATACGCTACGATCTGGGTATCAACAATCGTTTTCCGGGCAATATGTCGGCCTCCTTCCTGGCGAGGGTCATGGTCAGCCCGGATGAAGTAAAAAAGATAAGAGCTCAGACTGCAGGAAGAGATAAACCCTGGACCATGGACGACTTGAAAAAAGGCACAAAATAAAATATATCCATTACATGCAATTCAAAAAATGCTTATTGATCGGTTTGCTTTTTTCTTTCCAGCTTCATGCACAAAATAAAAACAAAACTGTACATCTGCTGGACGCAGAATTAAGCTATTGGTATAAGTGGCTGGGCGTTCCACATACAAGCGTTACAGGCCTGCCTGCGGGTACCCCTTTGGGTGACGGAATGAATGGAACACCACTCGGGCTACATGACCCAAAACATGTTTTTTCAGTGGTCACCCTGGATGGTGAAAAGGTTTTAAAAGTCACCGGAGAAATATTCGGAGGCCTTACTACGAAAAAGGAATATGAAAATTATCATTTTCATTTAAAATATAAATGGGGCAAAAAAAGATGGGCTCCCTTGTTAGACTCGCCACGTGATATGGGCATCATGTTCCATCTCACAGGCACAAACGAAGATGCTTTTTGGTCCGTATTCATGATGGGGCTTGAATGCCAGATTTCCGAGGAAACCAGTGGCGATCTTATCCTGGTGCATAATAAGGCCGTTTCTCTTTTTCCGGTTGCCGAAGCCAGAGTGAATGATACAAAAACCTGGGATCTTCATGCAGCATGGAGGGATTTGGGCGCTAATACAAATTTTGGAAATATTAGCCGCACTAAAAATTACGAAAGTGATTCTTCCGCATGGACTACCATGGATGTCTACACGCACGGGGGTGCGGGGGTTTACCTGGTGAACGGTCATGTGGTGATGGCTTTTCGCGATGCCGGCATCCTGCATGCGGATAAAACGGTTACGCCATTAACCAAAGGAAAAATTCAACTTCAGTCAGAAGGTGCTGAAGGATATTATAAAGACATTACCATTCAATCGATACCAGATATACCCGAGGATCTGAAAATAGCGGCAGGCTTAGATTTACCTCACACCTGGAAACTCGGCGTTGCCTTGTATACATTTCATACGTTTTCATTGCCTGAGGAGCTCGCGAAAGCGGATAGTGCGGGTTTGCATTATGTGGAAGGATTTACTTTTGGAAGAGCTGGCCCGGAATTAAAAGACTCGATGATCATGGGTCTTAGCCCCCAGGGCGTCGGAAAAATGAAGGATCTTGTTGACAAAGCCGGATTGAAAATGGAATCCATTTACATAGTGGGGGGAAAAACAATTGATGCCTGGAAAAAAGAATTCAATATCGCTAAGCAATTGAATGTAAAATATGTTACTTGTGAGCCACCCATAAATATGTGGGATGCAATTGACAGTCTTGCGGGAGTTTACGGCCTTAAAGTAGCTATACACAACCACTGGAAAGGCATGAGCGCTTACTGGAGTCCTGATTCGGTCCTTGCAGCGATTAAAGGCCATCCAAATTTTTGGGCCTGTGCCGATCTTGGACATTGGCCAAAGAGTGGCATCAATCCCGTGGAAGGCTTAAAGAAATTGGAGGGCCATCTGCTTGCCTTGCATTTGAAAGATATTGCTGCTTATAACAATCCCAAATTACAGGATGTGCCTGTCGGAACAGGTGTCATTGATTTTCCCGCCGTCTTTAAAGAACTGCAGCGTCAAAAATTTGATGGTTATATCATGATAGAACGAGATGCAGAAGACAAGCCCAGCAACCTGGGCTCCGTGATAGCAACAGTTAAATATTACAACAACCTGTTAGGGATAAAAAAATAAATCGTCCATAGCTATACCCTTATGTTCCCCAAATAAACGCTGTTTGATTGCCTGCTTCGATCATGGGCCGCAAAGGCAAAATAGATATGATAGCTGCGCCCCTGATCAGTTGGCAACTTCAATGTATCAATCCCTGTTTCCCTGAACTGACCGGTAAGCGAATAATATGCAAATCCATGTTCGATGTCATAAGCCAACAGCATCGCCTGATCCTTTGGATTGCTTCCCTCCACATGGCCGGCATTCCAGGAAAATTGTAACTCAACTCCATTTCTTTTTTCTACTGAAATATCCGCAGATAAAGGAAGCGAACCATAACTTACTCTGACCAGCGCCGGGTTGATCAATCGATCCGGTGGCAGCCCTTCAAATGCATTCCGCAAGAGCCAGGATTTTGCCGCCAGAAAACCCTCAACGGTCGGACTATATTCCTTAAAACCTGCACGCACAAATTCCGACAAGGGTTTCAGCCATTGGTGTGCCTGCGCAAATTTTATGCGATTAGCGCTTTCAGGCGCGCTGACCTTTTCACTGCGTCTTTTTGGAGCTGACTTAACATAAGGGATTCCCTTCCAGGTGGAGCCCACCAGGGGACCGATCTTGCCGGTGATTGGTCCGTAGAGACCATTTAATAGTTTTCCCATAGAAACGGATTTACAACAATTTATTAATAGTTATAGAAAAAAGCAAGCCAAAAACAGAAAAAACATAGACTAAAAAGAGACAGATTCCATGTACTGTCTGTGTACGGTCTCTGTTTGGTCTCTGTACTGTCTGTGTACTGTCTGTGTACTGTCCCTGTTTGGATACTTTCTCCTGATATCGAACCAATTATATCCTACTCCATAAGGGATTGACTTTCAATTTACAGTATTACCGCGTAAATAATGGCCTGGCAATTCTATTCATTGTGTCGAGACTGTCAATTTCTGGGACGATTAATATTGAATATCAATAAACTAATAATACCCAGTCCCAAAACAGAATACCTTGTCCATGCAGGTCCGGTTCCACTGACGATTCCAATAAGACCCATAATGACAAGAATCAATCCTCCATAATATAAAGATGACCTGCGCATCGATTTTCCATATTTATTGAGCATGTTCATTGCTCAACCGCTGCTTTCTGCAAATTATTTTTTTAGAAACAATAGTCCAAGCTTTGTCTTTTGCCTGATTATCAATACAATAGTCCTAATGCCTTTTCGCCAAATGAAGACGGGCACAATGATTAGAAAAACCAAAGATTCAACCGTGCCTAAAATGATACATCATTTATTTTCCATCACATAGAATACAGTATCAATAAAAAACAAAACATCTTCATTCGCTATTACATTTTCATCATGCATATCTTCTAATATCAACCCAAACTCCTTATTATAGTAATCTTGCCGTTTGGTATTCGTAAAACCATTAAAAGTCAGCAACTCTTTAATATCTTCAAGTTTTGCCTGTTCGCCTTCTATAAACGGCTGTTGTAACATAGCACAAAGGCTTCTGTCGACGTCAATAAATCCTAATAACGAATAGGCTGTATTTGGGAATAACAAATTATGGATTACCAGGCTAATGAAATACTCGGTCCAGGTTGCATAGTAGATAGCATCGTTAATCTTAATAACATGCCGTTGATCAGCTGCGAAATAAACCTTCGCTTCTCCTCCTTTAGTCAGATAGTTGCTATCAGGTGGCAAAGTCACCAACCAAAGGTCTGATTGTTCAGCATGAGATTTTAAGAAACCGGCCTGCTTTTCCTTGAGGATTGCCCTACTTTCGAATTCGCTTTTAATTGTTGGACCTGTTTCAAAGCTTTCGATAAGGAGGTTTCTGATTGTTGTGCAATGATCTTGCTGCCCTTCAAGGAGAGCTCCTCCAACGATATTTTGAAGTTTTTTGCGCGTTTCATCAGCGATCATTTTAACAATAATAAGAAAAATAGTCGAGAGCAGAAAGTGCGGCCGAGATACTTCATAGCGGGTCAATCCTCCACTATCTATTAATAAGAAAATCGCTGAAAATCAATGGCTTAAATTTAGTAGAGGCGAGAGGGCAGAACCAAGATTTCGCTACCTGTCAATGCTATAATTAGCCAGTTAAGCCAATCCACCAGTCAACTGGATTTGAATCGCCGACAGTTATTGCCTCTTCATCGATTCACGATCATCAAACGATGATTGCCCGCTTAGTTTTATACCTAAATCAAATTCAATTAAAGAACAAAAAATTAAAACAATGAAAAACTATTTTTTAGGCCTTTCCCTGGCCCTTGTATCCTGCTTGTTATTCACCAGTTGTTCAGTTACAACCCATGTGGAAATTGCACCAGGCGTAAACTTCAACAATTATAAAACCTTTGGCTGGGCAAACAGCAATGGGGGAAAGAAAGAAGACAATGCCGACAATTCCATTGTCGACAACAACATCAAAAACGATATCAGCAAGCAGTTGGAGGATAAGGGTTGGAAGGAAACGACCCAAAATCCCGATGTGCTACTGGATTATAATGTCATGGTTGAGAAAAAAGCCAGCCAGGTATCGGAACCGGTTTACGGTTTCCCCTACATGCATTATTATTATAACAGGTGGAGACACAGAATGGGTTCCATATATTATCCGAATGACCTGATGGGATATCATAGCTATAACGTTCCCTTCAAGCAGGGAACATTAACGGTGAATATGGTGGATGCCAAAACGAACAAATTGATTTGGCAGGGTTCAGCTCAGACGGATGTAAACAATAAAACGGTAACCAGCGGGGAGATGCAGACCGATGTTACTTCCCTCTTCAAAAAATTCGACGTGCCCAGCACAAATTCATAAGGCAATGGATGCAGGTAGTTGTGAAAAACCAAGTCCCGTTTAAAAGCGGGACCTTTATACCTTCACAGTAGACTTCCGATAAAAATTATGTAGTGCTAATAAAAAAATAAAAAATCATGGCAAAAATTCTTTGTGTTTTATACGATGATCCTGTTACAGGATATCCTAAAACATCCATCCGGGATAGCATCCCCAAACTTACGGGTTACCCTGGGGGTCAAACCCTTCCCACTCCATCAACAATAGACTTTATTCCAGGACAGCTTCTTGGTAGTGTTTCTGGTGAACTTGGGCTTCGAAAATTTCTTGAAAGTCTGGGGCATGAATTTGTAGTTACTTCTGATAAAGACGGAGCAGATTCTGTTTTTGAAAAAGAGCTTCCTGATGCAGAAGTAGTCATATCTCAGCCTTTTTGGCCTGCGTATTTAACCGCAGAGCGAATTGCAAAAGCAAAAAAATTGAAATTAGCCATAACAGCAGGTATTGGCTCTGACCATGTTGACTTGCAGGCTGCCATGCAAAATGGGATCACTGTCGCCGAAGTGACTTATAGCAACAGCATCAGTGTTTCAGAGCACCAGGTGATGATGGTCTTATCATTGGTTCGTAATTACATCCCATCTTATCAATGGGTAATTAATAAAGGATGGAACATTGCAGATTGCGTGGAACGGTCATATGATATAGAAGGAATGCATGTTGGCACGGTCGCGGCCGGCCGTATCGGTTTGGCCGTTTTGCGTCGTTTAAAACCTTTTGACGTTAAACTGCATTATACCGATCGTCACCGCCTCCCAAAAAACATTGAAGAAGAACTCAATCTTACTTTTCATCCGGATGCTGAATCCATTGTTAAGGTTTGCGATGTGGTTACCATCAATTGCCCGTTATATCCGGAAACAGAAAATCTTTTCAACGAGGCGCTGATCAGTAAAATGAAACGTGGGGCTTATTTAGTGAATACTGCGCGTGGAAAGATTTGTAATCGCGATGCGGTTGTACGCGCATTGGAGAGTGGACAGCTTGCAGGTTATGCGGGAGATGTATGGTTTCCTCAGCCAGCTCCCAAAGATCATCCATGGCGAACCATGCCATATCATGGCATGACTCCGCATATTTCCGGTACGAGTTTGTCGGCACAGGCCCGTTATGCAGCCGGCACACGGGAAATCCTGGAAAGTTGGTTTCAGGGTAAGCCATTGCGTTCCGAATACCTGATTGTTGACGGTGGTAAGCTGGCAGGAGCGGGCGCCCATTCTTATGGTGCAGGCAATGCTACTGGCGGATCGGAGGAGGCTGTAAAATTTAAGACAGTGAAATGAGATGCTTCATTTCGTTTATGTGTAATAACCACTATTTGTTCGGACAAATAATGAATTTCAGTAACTACTTAATCTTTCACTTCCTGAATTTGTGTTATTCCTGATTACTTAAATCAGTAACTTCAAGTCACATCAACCTTTCGTGTCAATCAGCCCTGATCAATTTGTATTGGCTACTATAAGTACCCGAAAGACCAGTTGTTCAGAGCTTATCCGTACTTTACCATTATTCTTTTTTGTACTAACTGAAACAGTTGGTTCGCAGTGTTGGGTTTATCATTGAGTTATGATATTATTAAAGCACATGGAGGTGAGATAAAAGTGGAGACGATTGAGGGTGAGTATGCGGAATTTATTATTCAATTGCCATTGGCATAAATTAATTGCATGAGGAAGTATTTAAAAATAATGTTGCTTTTGTTGCTATCAGCACTTCTTCAAGCACAGTATGGCCAAAAGCAATTAGACAGTCTGCACCTGGCGCTGAAGAACGCAGCCAATGATACGGTTCGTATGCATCTTTATGCGCAACTAGGAGTGTTTTATGCTGAAGTAAACCACGATAGTGCCCTCTTTTACAGTGAAAAAGAATTATCACTGGCTAAACAACTGAAATTAAAGATAGATGAGGCTGGTGCATTAGATTTTACGGGCTATATATTATATCAATTAGGAAATTACCCCAAATCACTTGAATCTTTTTTACAAGCATTAAAAATTGCCGAGGATCTCGCAAGCGAAAAAAGTAGCAGGCATTTATCAGATGGCCAAATCCCGCGAGCCCAGCTCAGAGTATTAGCCAGTATCCATCATGATTTGGGGCATTTGTATGGCAGAACTGGCAATATAAATAAGCAAATTTCAAATTACCTGGAAACAAAAAGCATTGCAGAATCCATTCATGATACGCTTATGCTGGCACTTGTCGATTGGAACTTAGGATCGACATATTGGAAGCTTGACAAATTGGACTCAGCACTTTTTCTTGAGCAAAAAGCCTTAGCCATTTTTTCAAATTCAACAGATAGAAAGTATGAAGGAGCTGTTTTGAATTTAATCGGGGATATTTATCTGAGAAAAGGGGATATTAATTTATCGAGAGACGCATTATTAAAGTCAGTGCAAATTAATGAAGAACAAAATAATCTTTCATTTATTGGCCACAGCTATATTTCACTGGCAAGTTTGTATCAAACTGTAAAAAAACCAGACTCCAGCCTACTCTATGCCAGAAAAGGCCTAGAGTCTTTTAAAGCTGTGTGGGTACCGTCCGGAATGGCAGGCGCATACAGTTTGCTTTCATCTATCTATAGCGGGCAAAACAAAACAGATAGTGCTTTGGCTAATTTGAAATTGGCCACTGCTTTTAAAGATAGCCTGAATGATGCAGAAAGAAAAAAGCTAAGCGAATTTCAGAATTTGGGTTTTAATGAGCAAATGAGGCTTGAAGAATTGGAAAAAGAAAAAATTAAAACGCAAACTAAAATCAGGACTTATGCAATGCTGGCCGGTATTGGAGTATTTATGCTGATTGCTCTAATTCTTTATAAAAACAACCGCAACCGGCGAAAAGCAAATGACTTATTGCTAAAGAAAAATGATGAGATGGAGCGGCAGAAAATAAATGTGGAGCAAACGCTGACAGAATTAAGATCCACCCAGGCACAACTTATTCAATCTGAAAAGATGGCATCGCTTGGAGAACTTACAGCAGGTATTGCACACGAGATACAGAACCCGTTAAATTTTGTAAATAACTTCTCTGAAGTTAACAATGAACTAATTGAAGAAGCATCAAAGGCGAATAAGGCTGGTAATCCAAATGAAGTTAGCGAGTTGCTGTCAACCCTAAAAGATAATGAAGAAAAAATAAATCATCATGGCAAACGCGCTGAGGCCATAGTAAAAGGTATGCTGCAACATTCCAGAGCAAGCATAGGGCATAAAGAACCTACAGACATCAATGCATTGGCTGATGAATATTTACGCCTAAGTTACCACGGGCTTCGTGCTAAAGACAAATCTTTCAATGCAATACTGAATACAGATTTTGATGAGAGGATCGGTAAAATAAATATCATACCCCCGGATATTGGCAGGGTGCTGCTGAATTTATACAACAATGCTTTCTACGCAGTAACAGAAGAGAAGAAGCAAGCCGGTGAGGGCTATGAGCCAACAATTTCAGTCACTACAAAGAAGCTCAAGGACAAGGTTGAGATAAGAGTAAAAGACAATGGTAGTGGTATCCCCCGAAAAGTAGTTGACAAAATCTTTCAACCATTCTTTACGACTAAGCCAACTGGCCAAGGAACAGGATTGGGTTTAAGCTTGAGTTATGATATTATTAAAGTGCATGGTGGTGAAATAAATGTGGAGACAAAGGAAGGAGAATTAACAGAATTTGTGATCCATTTGCCAATATCAGTATAATTGTAAGCTCAACTCTTATCTACTTTTCATTAATTGTTTGATCAAGTAGTGGCGATTACAGTTTATGAACTCTCATCCTGTTTAACACTTTATTAGATTTTCTTTTTTTATTTTGGTTGTGTAATGACCAAAACTGTTTTTGTAATTCTCATCATGTTTTGTTGTTTGGATGGATATGCACAAAACGGCTTTATCGTCTTAAAAAAAAGACAAAAGAGCATTCAGTATTTTTGGAGGGATTCTCATTTTACTTTTCAATTGCAGAATAAGCAATGGCTCACTGGTATCGTTACTAAAATCACCCCCGATTCGTTCTATCTAACCCGGGAAATCATACGATATTACTCAATGAGTAGCGATACCCTTCATTTTAGCGGATTAGCATTCGCGTTGAACGATGTCTATGCTTTGCCTACCAAAAAAGAACTTATCAACTTTGAACATGACCAGGTGAAAGTGATTTTAGGACACGAAAAGTTTGCATGGGTGAGGAACGGATTTATATTCCAGATAGCAGGTGCTGGTTACCTGGCACTGAGTATTGGCAACGACCTGATCCGCAATGACCCACCATTCGCAAAAGAAAATCTGGCTGGATTGGCAATTGGCACGGCCGTCTTTTTATTGGGGGAAGCGCTGCATCTTAGTTTTGACCCTTATTTGCATATCGGAAAAAAATATCATCTGGAATGTGTAGTCATATCATCTATTTCCGACAAGCCCAGCTCGCGCTGAAACAGCAAGAATAAAAAAAGCATTATGAGGTTCCCATGGCTCCAGGGTATTGTAGTCCCCATGTGTGTCATATAAATCGAACCAGGGACGGTCCTGATCGGCAATTACCCTACAGAATCCGTTCGGAATGGCACCGGGAACAGCACCACGGTCATTATCAGGGGCCCAATGAAGATAGCATGGCGAATTAAAACTTCCCCGGCCCTCCATCATGCATAAATTGTAGGGATTCAAACCTAAAATCCAATCAAGTTGGCGATCGGCAAGGTTTGCCATCCCTGGTTCCTTCAGAATGGTACTGGTTAGATATAGTGCCCATGCATTGGACAAATACTGGCTGTTCTGGCCCACATAATAATATCTTCCGGTATTTGAATTTCCAATATGAGGGTTAAAGAACACAGTCTTGTCCCATGGAATAAGACCGAAAGGATTATTTGTCATTCGTATAAGTCCATTCATCCACAAACGAAGTGCATTTTTGGCCGTACCAGATGCTAAAGTACCGGGATGTGCACGAACATAAAGCGCCAGAGAGGCAGGAGCTACTCCCTGAAGTGCTGTTCGTGAATAAACATCAGTGGGCCATAATCCATCAGATTTCTGTTTATGTGCGAGTGATTTGATGCAGGATTGAGCATTATCGTCGAAACGCTGTTCACCCGTCAGGGCCCCGAGCTCTATATCTGCCAGCAGCAGATCGGCAGTGCGGCGCACCAACCTGCCGGCATGATCATCACCCAGGTCCGGGAAGGCACCCGAGGTCTTGCCCCATATATCTTCGGGATAGTCGGAAGCAGATTTAACAGCACCCAGCCACAAGTCTTCTGCGGCTTTTTTGAAATCCGGGCGGCCAGTAGCGCGTGCCGCCGCCGCGAGAGCAGCTGCTGTCATGGCACTCGGCCCCTCCCCGCGAAAAGGTCTGTCGTCGCCGGTTCCGGGAATGTTGTCCGTTTCCTTTTCAGGTGTTCCAAAATAATCGTAGCCGTCCCAGACTTCCTGGTAGATAATGCCTTTTCCGGGTTGC
>DATHGW010000077.1:0-11099 GCA_035317445.1 Puia sp. | reverse complement strand
CGCCGATCCATAAAAAAAACACACAATCGGCCGAATTCAATTTCACGGGACATACCCCTTATCTGAAATATGCATTTGGGGTGAACGATGTGCTCATGCTGATGGCAGCAGAAGGCTTCAGGGTTGGCCTCGTAACAGAACATGTACCTGTAGCCGAAATAACCAAATACATCACGCGGGAAGCGATATTGTCCAAGTTAAATATTTTAAAAGACAGCCTCATCAGGGATTTTGGTATTGACAAACCAAAGATTGCCGTACTGGGTCTAAACCCGCATGCAGGCGATGAGGGATTGATTGGAAAAGAAGAGGAAGAGATCATTAAGCCTGCGATCAAAGATGCGAAACATAATATGCTGGCATTCGGTCCCTACCCTGCCGACGCCTTTTTTGCAAGGAACCAGCAAGTCAAATTTGATGCCGTACTGGCCATGTACCATGACCAAGGCCTTATTCCATTCAAGTCTTTATCTGTCGGAGAAGGTGTCAACTTCACCGCCGGACTTCCGGCAGTGAGGACCTCACCGGATCACGGAACGGCTTTCGATATTGCCGGTAAGAACAAAGCAGATACCACATCCTTCCTGGCCGCCATTTACGCTTGCCTCGATATCATCGGGCACCGGCAGGATTACCAGGAAAATCACAGAAATCCACTTAAAAAAATGGGATCTGTGGTACTTGCAAATGCCGAAGATGAGAAGATTGATGAAGGCTAAAATACTGAGTCAGGGATGTTCTTATTGATCAAGTATGTGCTGTAACTGATCTCTACCTTGCCTTTTGCGTCTCCTGGCGCTGGTTCTTTTTTCTTACTGCCGTCATCGTAATCGAAAGTAATTCCTTTGGGAAGTTTATAGTCCTTGCTGTTGAAACTGCAGATGACCTTATCAGGGAGTGCAAAGGCCTTATATTTTCCATACTGCATCTCCACTTCATAGGTCCCGTTTTCTTTGGTGGTGGTACGGGCTTTTAAAATCAATAAGTTTTTTTCGTCGACATAGATGGTTGACAGCACAATATCCACGCTTTCATCGGCGGGCAATAACTTCACCACTTTTACCCGGATGCCGCTGATCACATCGAAACCTGCATCCAGCGCAGTGAAATGCCCCCTGAGCAAGCCATTCAGGCTGATGGCGATCGTTCCCTTGGGCACCAGTGAAATGCCGTTCTCGTTTTTGATCTTTAGTTTATCCGGTTTTTTATAGTAGACCTTTACTGCCGCGTCGGGTACTTTCAGAAAGCTCACATTTGTTTTCATTACACCATCGGCCTCATAACTGTTGATCAATTCGAGTTTGTCCTGCAGTTTCCTGACCAGCGCACTTACATCCTGCGCGTAGCCAAAGGAGCGATTCAATAACATTAGCGCCAGGAGTATATACCTACTTTTAACCATTTTTTTATATTTTAGATCTAATCCCGCAATCGGCAATCTCAGCTTAATATGTCCTTCTTCCTGAAAATAAAAGTCGCAGCCGACACAAATACCACGATATAGGTCAGCAAAATTCCCAGGCTGCGCAGGATCGCAGGAAGATTTTCAATAGAACCCCGGATGGCCCTGCCCTCGCCGTTGGCTTTCGAATAAAAAAAACCCTTCCAGGCGAGCATATGCGAAGTAAACAAATAGGGCTTCACGGTATCATCGTACATCGGGATCTTCATTTCAGAGAGGATGGTCAGCACGATCACGATGCTGATCGTAGCCACAATCGGACCAATGGAATTTTCTGCCAGGACGGACAACAAGAAGGCAAGTGCAGCAACAGTGCTCATGGCGACCGCTGCATATCCGAAAGCTGCCATATAACGCCAAAGTACATCCGTTCGCTGAATTTGTTCCATCACGCTATCCCGTGCAATGAGCATATCGTTGGTGCCAAAAAATAAAATGCTCAGGAAAAGCGCGAGCAGCGCCATCCAGGCCAGCAGCAGGACCGTGTAGATCACCGAGGCCGTAAATTTCACCAGCATCAGCTCGGTCCGGCTAACCGGTTTCGTCATCAGCAGGCGCAGGGTTCCCATATTCGCTTCACCCGCAACCACATCACCTGCGACCAGTGCAACCAGGAGTGGAACATGAATCAATAACGTGTTCAAAATAACAAAGGCCACCAGGTAACCATTCAGGATCATTCCAAATGGAATGTAAAATGAATCGGATATGCCACTCATCATCAGTTGCAGGTACGATTCGCCATCGAATTTTAACCCAAGCTGAATGATCAATATCATCGCGGCGATGGCAGCAAAACTGATATAGGTTCTGGGCCGCTTAAAGATTTTGAACAACTCAATTTGCAAAAGATTCCACATGCTGGTTGGGCGTTGTAAGTGATAAGAAATAATCTTCCAGTGAATGCCTGGGCTGAACCTGCAATACCTGCACGCCCTTTTCCGAGAGCTCGCTCACCATTTGCGGGATACTTAATTTATTCATTTCAAAAATAAACTGGTTTTTTTGCCGCCGCTGAAGCATGGTGCCCCAGGATGATTCGTGGATAATTTTTAGTGCTGCATCGGGATCCAGGGCCTCGATTTCCACCATCATGCGGGCGGGGTTAAACAATTCATGCACACTGCCCTCCATCATTTTCCTGCCTTTGTCAATAATCAATATCCGGCTGGCGATCAATTCAACCTCGCTCAGCAAATGAGAAGAAATCAAAATGGTCTTCTTTTGGTTTCTGCCCAGGTCTAAAACCAGGTTCCTGACATCCGCAATTCCCTGCGGATCGAGGCCATTGGTCGGTTCGTCCAACATAATCACACTGGGATCGTGGACCAGGGCGATGGCAATTCCCAGTCTTTGCTTCATACCCTGCGAATAGGTGTTAACCTTGCTTTGAGCCCGGTCTGCCAACCCAACCAGTTCCAACTGATCCATCAGCCTTTTTTTTGCAATACGAACGCCGCTCATGCGGGCAAAAAGCGAGATATTATCATAAGCGCTCAAATAGTTGTAGAGGCCGGGGCTTTCAATGACCGCGCCGACCTGCCGGAGGATCTCTTTGCGTTTTGATTGCAGGTTCATTCCAAATAATTCAATATTTCCAGCGCTGGGAGCGATCAGGGTCAGCAGCATGCGGATGGTCGTTGACTTACCGGCCCCATTCTGACCCAGGAAACCATAGATTTCGCCCTTCTCAACAGAAAATGACAGGTCGTCCACAGCCTTGATCTCTTTGAAATGTTTACTTAAGCTCCTTACCTGGATAATTGAAGACATAGAGATAACGCAAAAATGGTCTGACGGTCCCCGTCAGACCATTGATTAATAGCAGATCTTTACATTCGGGTCAGACGGGGACCGTCAGACCCGCAAAAAACGTAATTTACCTATTGCAAATATAGACCCGGTTAGTTATCTTTGGTTTCCATCCTTTGATATTTCCCAAACTTATAACCTAAGATCGTATACCCCCTTTAGAACTCAAATGCTTTGGCAGCCATTCCAATAGCTATGAGCACTACTTGAATAATGATCCGTACTCGACTTGAATCTTCCTTTGAATGACCCCATTGATATGAACAGGGTTCAAGGTTGTTTTTAAAGCATCCACCGCCTGTTTGATGTCGATTGTGCGCGAATCATTATTATTGAACTTCAGAAACTTAAAAAATGAAAAGCAGTTTAAAGCACATGCTGTTATCGCAGGCCATCCTGCTGACAGCGTTCGGGGTTTTTGCAAATGGCACAGGTAAACATTCTTCCCGGCATTCAGACACGGGATTTTTTCTAAACAGCCTCGAAGAGGGCCCCGCCTCCAAAATCATTTTGCGCGGCAGCCTGGTTAGCTTCAACGCCGCTTCGGGCAGGAATTTTTTTACTTTGCGCTGGAACTCGGTGGCAGCAAATACCTGCGACCATTTCGATGTTGAAAAAAGCTTAGATGGGCAAAAATTTGAAAAGATGGGTGAAGTAAAAGGTTTTGACAATGCTTCCAGTGAAGAATTGTATTCTTTCCAGGACAATTTTCGACCGGTAACAGCCAGGAAGAATGATTTTTATTATCGACTGAAACAGGTGGATGTGAACGGGCAGGTCTCTTACTCAAAGGTGCTGATCGCAAGAGTGTACAATACAAAAATTCTTGCTTCGCTTAGCGTAACCCCTGATCCGTCGATTAATGACATCCTGGTGAATGTTCAGCTAAAAGAAAATGCTTACGTAGTCATGAAAATCACCGACAAGGACGGCAACCAGATCGTGAAGAAAACCGCAAGAGCAGAGAATGGTTTGAATACCTATAAACTGGACGGGACCAACCAATTGCTTGCCGGCAGATATATGCTGGAAATCATCGTGAACAGCAATGAAAGGCTGACCATGCAATTAGAAAAAAGTTAACACAGCTTTGTATAGACAGATTAAAACAGATCCTCCTGGCTAAGGGGGATCTGTTTTTTTGCTGTGCTTCCGGATCTCATTTCTTCCATTGATGCTCAGGTAAGAATTCAGGATCTTCACATACTCCTCAAATGCGAGGATGCCTGCGGGCGTTATTCTGCAAATGGTTTGAGGATAGTTGTCTTTGAATTGCTTCGTGACATCAATATAACCTGCTTCTTTGAGCTTATTGATTTGAACGCTGAGGTTGCCCGCGGTAGCATTCGTCTTTTCTTTCAGGAAAGTAAATTCAGCCTCCTTGACGCTGATCAGCAATGAGACAACGGCAAGACGTAATTGTGAATGCAATATTGGGTCAAGATCCTTAAACATGTAGCTGCATCTTTCTGTATAAATCCCAAAATCAAAAATTCCTCTTTTTATTGGCATTTCGCAAGCATTTCCTCCGCCTGTTGCCTGCCCCAATGTGGATACAAGGGTTTGGGTGATTCTTTTTTGTAGAGTTCAATTGCTTTTTCGAAAATGGGTTTGGCATTGGCCTTTCCGCCACCAAATGTTTCGGGCGTATTAAAAATACTCATGCCTTGCAGGTAATAGAGCCGCGGATTATTGGGGTCCAGTTTCAAACCCGCTTCCCTTGCAGCTGAAGCTTCCTGACCATAGGTCTGCCAACGGCTTTGGGGATCAACCGTCATTTGCTGGGTAGCTGCCATGTTGCGTATGGTATAGATCTCGGCATTTTTTTCGATGGCTTCTGCTTTATCGCAAAGGGCTTTGATCCGGGTAGCATTGGCGTCCTTATCGAGTTTGGTATCCGTCCATCCCGGCCTGGTCAAGGCAAGACCTGCATAATAATAAGGAAGCCATTGGGTCTTTTCCGCATCACCAATGCGTTCAAAAGTATTGGCCACTGTTTGGAAATCCTGCGTGGTGGTTGCAGCATCCATTTGTGCCAGGTTTTTTTTCATTGCATCCACATACTTGTCAGACTGTGCACATACTGCAAGCGAGCATAAAACCAGTGTTGAAAGAATAAGCGATTTCATGATTGTAATTTTAAAATGATGATTATAAATTGTTGTTGATGGCATCTTGTGTTCTGTCCACACCCCAGCTCAAGAAACATCCGATAAAATAAAAACGTTTTGCGGGCGGCTCAATGGGTTGCTTCATCATGCCGCTGAATGAATAATTGTATCCATAAACTGCATTGTAGCCTAGTACATTGGTCATGCTGGCAAACAGGACCACGAAGGTTTTTTGATTTTTCTTTCCCAACGAGGGTATATACTCCATGCTAAAATTCAGGCTATTGTAGTTCTTGGTTTTCCCCTGGTCGGCCAAAAAATATTTGGACCCGCTGTTCAGCAGGAAATTATAGTAAGGCCGGCCCGTTGCAAAACTATAAGTGAGGTTGAAGCCGGTTTTCATGTCGGTAAAAAATCTTTTTGTCACAACCGAAGCGGTGTGCGTAGCTGCATAGGTCGGCATTAACTGGCCCGTATAGTTTAAATAGTCGCGTTTGGTGTCGAGGTATGAGTAACTGATCCAATAATCAAAGTTCTTAAATGTCTTTTTATCGCGCCAGAAAAGCTCTATCCCTTTCGCATAACCGCTGCCGGTATTGTTGTAAGCCGCATAGTAATAATTATAAGGAATGGTTTTAACCAGGTCCTGGTAAGTTTTATAATAGGCTTCTAGCCTGAAAATCTGCTCATTGGTCATGCGCTGATAATTGATGATATAATGGGTGGCCTGGATAAAACCAAGCTGCCGGGTATAGGCAAGCTGCTGGTTTTCTGGTTTCTGGTAGAAAATACCATAGGCGAGTGAAACCTGGGCATTTCTGCCTGTTTTGTAGGCTAAAGAAATTCTGGGCGCCAGGTTCGATTGTTTGATAACGGATGAATATTCATAACGCGCGCCCAGTTTGGCTGCCATATCGTTGGTGATATAGATGTCCGTTTCAGCAAAGGCGGCAAAATAATTATCTGTAATGGTACGAAGCGTATCCTGGTATGTACTCGGATTGTATGCGTGGCCATACTCGCTTCCAAAACGCAGTGCACTGATGCCACCGAGTTTTTTTTCGAATACTGCTTTGATCTGCGCAAGGTCCTGCCGGTTGATCAGCTTGAAATTTTTATTCTGCATCCAGAATACAGAATCCTGAAAATGCCTGGGTTGATTGGATGGATCCTGAACCTGTTGAATGATGTTGTCCTTATTGGTGCTGTAACCTGCGCCCAGGTTCATTTTCCAGCCATGGGATAAATATTCCTTCCAGCTCAGGTTATTGTACCAATTGTAATTGGTCAAATCAAAAGCGTCTTTTAAATAGGCGCTGTCAATATCAGGCCTGCGCAGACCCAGTCGGCTATATCCGAATGTTGTATAATATTTAATCATGCCGCCGCTTTTGGTCTTTATCCTGAAATTGGCGTCTCCTGAGTGAAATTGTGGAATGATAAAATAGTCCGGCGTTTGTTGCACTGCCTTAAAATACAATCCAACATTCACATAATTGTAGGTGATCCCAAAGGAAGATTTTTTATTGTTGGCGAGTTGTTGCGTTCCTACGCCCACAACCAGTGGAGCAATGGTCGCATCTATTTCTGATTTTTCCGGCAGATCAATCGATTCGAGCAATAATACCGAAGAGAGGGCCTGTCCATACAATGCCGAATAGCCGCCTGTACTGAATACGGTTCCTTTGAACAGAAAGGGAGAAAACCGTCCCCGTTGAGCAATGTCGGGCACACTGGAAAAATAGGGATTGTTGACCATGGTCCCGTCTATGTATTGCTTTGTTTCATAGTTTGCTCCGCCTCGAACAAAAAGACCTTCCTGTTCTCCCACCTGCTGGGCCCCCGGCAATGTCTTTAAGGCGGCCGTGATGTCAGCATTCGACCCGGCGGTAGTAGCCACGTCCAGGGAACTCAATACCGCTCCCCTGGTCTTGTCGCCAGCCGCAAATGAACCGGCCGTGATGGTCACGGCCCTCAATTCGCTGGGCTCTTCTTTTAGTATGATATCCAGGTGGAGGGATGGGCCATCAAGGTTGACGGGTAGCTCCGCAAGTTTATAACCAACGGAAGTGACCAGGAGGCTTTTGAGTCCCTTTTCTGAGCTGCTAAAGTGGTATTGGCCCAGGGAATCGGAAGTAGCGCCATCATAGCTGTCTTTAATGGCGATGCTAGCTCCCGCGACAGGCCGGCTCCGGGTGTCCCTGACTTTACCCTGCAGGGTTATTTGCCCGGAAGCAACCATTGATAAGAGCAGGCAGAAAAGGAATGTATATATTTTCACGAACGCCCTGTTTATTTCAAATGTAAAGTAGTTTACATCATAAACCAATTATTTTAAATAATCCCTTTTTGTCATTTCGAGCCGCCGAAGGCGGAGGCGAGGAGAAATCGATCATTCAGGGGGATTGCCTGTCCGCCGATTCCTCCTCCCCCGCCAAGGCGGGGGGTTGGAATGACAAGGAACCGGTCAACCGTCATCTGTCAACGGTCAACGGTCATCTGTCATCTGTAAACTCCTACCAACCGCCCCTTCATGAACAAAAAAAAGCCAGGCTTAGAAAAGCCCGGCGGTTGTTGATCGTACCCTTTAAAACTAAACTCTTGATAATTCTTAATTCGCTTTCATTAATTTTTTCATTGTGGTTTCATTGCCGTTCGCTGTTTTCATGGGGTCCTTGCCTGCGGGTAGATCAACACAGGTAAAGCTTCTGTCTGGCCAGCAGTGTTGCTGATCTCGGTTTGATCAGTCTCCCGCTGAAATGATAAATATTGTACGAAACTGCTTTATGCTGCCGGCCGACGGGCTTGGTTATGCTCAACTCGCTACTGGTGGGATTCGTATACGCAGACAGGCCGGGGGTTAAATTGACCAGGCTCAATGGGTGGCTCATCTTGAATCCGGGAACGGGAGCCCGCGAAAAAGAGGGGAGTGAATATAAAGAAGCCGCCATCAAAAGGCATGCTGGTAGGCAATGAATTAATGAGTTGAATTTGAGTCGGAGGCACAGATGTTTCATAACACAATATTTCTCGGGTCGGAATTAGGTCGTTGGCAGGTAACGCATAGTTATTGGAGACGAATTCTTCTGGGGAGATTGGAGAATGCTGAATAATACAAAAAACCAGTAAAAAAACTTGGTAAAGGAAATTGAACAGGTGTAGTTAATCAGGAGATTGGGTACGGCAATGCGGGATTACCCACAAAGATTGCAAGGGTTTTTCAATAATGCAAGTGTTTGGTGAAGTTTTTTTTCGGGAGGGGAAGATTAGAGAATAGAAAATAGGAAATAGAAAATAGAAAATAGGATTAGAGAAAGTTGACCCAAAACGGACAGAAAATGTATCAAACCGGGCAATTTAAAAACAGGATTTTTACTATCGTGCTGATTAATAAGAATATAATTTTATGGAATATTATTGGTGCATGCATCGTATATAAACCAAAATGACCTTGCCATGCTATATAAATATTTCAAAATTGCCTGGAAGAACATCTTGAAGTCCAAAGGACTCAGTGTAATAAACATTTTTGGATTGGCCATCGGCATCGGCGCCAGTCTGGCCATCTGGTTTATCCTTCAGCACGAACTGAGTTATGATACATTTCATCCCGACAGAAACCGGATCTACCGGCTGGTTTCTGATTTTGGAACGGGGGATCACCGTTACAGCAGCGCCGTCCCCATGCCCACTGCTACCCAGGCAAAACGAGAGCTAACGGGAATAGAGACCATCACCTGTTTTCATAATTATAATGCTACGGTTACTATACCCGTTCCTGCTTCTGAATCCAAACATTTTCCCAAAGTGCCCGACGCAGAAAATAACAATGAGCTGGTATTTGCGGGGCCAGAATATTTTAAATTGTTCCACTATCAGTGGCTTGTTGGCAATCCTGTTTCTGCATTAACACAACCTTACCAGGTCGTGCTTTCCCGCAAACAGGCATTTAAATATTTTGGCAGCTCAGACTGGGAGAACCTCATCGGGAAACAAGTGATTTACGATGATACAGTGAAAACGACCGTTGCAGGAATTGTAAAGGAACTGGAAGGGAATACCGATTTTACTTTTACCGATTTCATTTCTTATAGCACTATCGATGCGGGTTACCTGAGAGGTGTGATGCAGTCATTTAATTGGACCTTTTGGGATTCAAGGGTACAGACATTTGTAAAACTGGAAAGGGGAAAAAGTACGGATCTGCTTGAGAAAGAACTTACGTCCCTTGTAGGTCGTCATTTTAACTGGGATCCCGGTTCCTACAAGATTTATCTCCAGCCACTATCTGATCTGCATTATAGTCAGATATACCGGATGGATTATGGAAAGCAGGCCAATCTTTCTACCTTATATGGTCTTCTCGGAATCGCAGGCATTATTCTTATTATCGCGGCCATCAATTTTGTCAATCTCTCTCTGGCTCAGTCGCTGCAAAGGGTTAAAGAAATTGGTATCCGAAAAATATTGGGCAGCAGCAGGGCCGGCCTCGTATTTCAATTTCTTACGGAAACATTCCTGATGAGTTTACTGGCCCTGATCGTTTCGTTGCTGATGATAAAACCTCTTCTTGCGGCTTTTCCCTCTTTTGTTCCCAAATTATCGCTGACAGATATGCTGGATGCGAAAACGATCTTGTTTATCATTTCACTTCTTGCGATAACCACCATCTTATCTGGCCTGTATCCGGGATTGGTGCTGTCTTCATTTCAACCCAATAATGCATTGAAAAGTAAAACGGGTGTTAAGGGTGGTTTCAGTGATCGTTTCCGCAAAGGGCTGATTGTTTTTCAATTTACCATCTCCCTGATATTTATCATCGCCAGTATTTTTATTGGCAACCAGATTCATTTCATGCTCAGAAAAGATCTTGGATTTAAACAGGACGCGATTGTAACATTTGACACGAACGGCTGGGATCCTGTCAGCAAGAAAAAATTATTTGCAGAAAGAATCAGGAATTTGCCTGGCGTAGAACGAGTGAGTCTGGATGATCTGCCTCCGGCTGTGCATGGCAGCCCTACAATGCCTTGTATCTATCAGGGGCCGACTACAATAAATATTGGAGTGAACTTACGGCAGGTCGATGAACACTTTATTCCATTGTATCAGATTAAAATGTTGGCGGGTAGAAATTTCTTTGCGGGAGATACCGCGCATGCTGTGATTATTAATGAAACCTGTGCCAAAATGATGGGCTTTCAGAATCCTGAAAAAGCAGTCGGCAAGGTCCTGTCGACCCGAGGCCCAGACCTTGGCAGACACCAATATCCCGTTCCGGTGATTGGTGTGGTAGCTGATTTCAACTTACAACCACTCAATCGAAAAATTTCACCATTGGTTATTTATTCGATACCTGAAAATGAAAATTCCTACAGTATAAAATTAAAGACGTTTGGAAAAGACGTCGGCCATTTCACGGATGCGATGGACAATATTGAAAAGGTCTGGAAGGAAATATTTCCCAGTCAGCCATTCATTTACCATTTTTATGACGATGCCATTGCAGACTTCTACAGTAAAGAACAAAAAACTTCGCAGCTTGTGTACCTGGCCATGGCCATTGGTGTTTTTATCTCCTGTATCGGTTTGTTTGCGTTGGCCGCGCTTACGGCAGAAAATCGAAGGAAAGAAATCGGCATCCGAAAAGTACTGGGCGCCAATGTCAGTACCATTGTAACGATGCTGTCAAAAGATCTTATGAAGCCGGTACT
>DATHGW010000076.1:0-4657 GCA_035317445.1 Puia sp. | reverse complement strand
CAATCATTTTGAAATCGAGAGCATTCCGGGCAACGCACCGGAAAATAAAAAGGAGTCTGTGTCGAAATGGTATATCGTGGATTTGCCAGGCTTTGGTTTTGCAAAAGTTTCCATATCGCAAAGAAAAAAATGGGAGAAAATGATACAGGATTATCTGCGCAAGCGGGAGAACCTGGTGAATGTTTTTATCCTGATCGATAGTCGCCACGAGCCGCAAAAAATCGACCTTGAATTTGTCAATACCCTGGGCAAATGGGAGGTTCCTTTTTGTATTGTGTTTACCAAATCAGACAAAGAGAACCAAAGAACGGTGAGCATGCACGTGAAAGCATTCTTAAATAAGATGAGGGATGGCTGGCAGTTCCTGCCGCAGCATTTTGTTACCAGTGCAGTGAAAAGGACCGGCAGGGATAAGATACTGGATCTGATCGCCACGATGAACTCAGAATACAAGGAACAGGAAAAAAATTCCCTGTCTTAATTCACCACCTTATTTGCACAACTGCTGCTGGCAAAGGCTTCGGGTTTGGCTTTAAAGGCGAAGCCCATCCCGAGAATATAGCCCATGGCTTCTTTTAGTGCATCATTGCTCTTGAAATGCGGATTGGTATTGATGTCGGCATGCACTTCCATATCCACATCGTACTTATTGAAAAGATTACAGAGTTCATACGCAATCTCGATACTCTTGGCAACTTCTACTAACATGCGTTCCTTAATACTGTACTGAGTTCTCGTCTTTTCATTGTGAATAAACATAAAGCCACCATGTCCTTCTCTCAGGAACACAATCACCGTCGCAAATTCAGTTTCTAATCCTTTTACCTGGGAATCGGTGCCGATGCAAACTTTGAGGTGGTAACCTTTTTCGGTTTCGCGCCGGATAGCGTGCTCAACCGCAGTTACAATCGGGATTTCGATCGGGTCGCCATTAAATTTTCGCCATAGCATATTGAATGGGTTTTTCGAATGTACAGAATATTCAATTAACCGCAAAATCGCATATAGGTTATGGCATTAATGATATTTCAGAACTGCCCGGTACTGAGTAGTACCAGCGTGCAGGCTTCTACGGGCAATATTCCATTGGACTTAGCCAGGGCTTCCAATTCACTGTTCTCGGCGCCTGGATTGAATATGATGCGTTTGGGATGCAGGTTTACCAGATAATCATAGTATTCCCGCTGATTGCGGGGGTTGATGTATAACGATACCGTATCCACGTGGTCAAAGGGCTTTTTCTCCGTATCTACGTCCACGTCAGCCACTTTTATCTTCCTGCTTCCGATCGCGACAACCGGATAACCGTGTTCCCGAAGCCTATTTACTGCCAGGAAGCTATACCTTTCCGGATTATCTGATGCACCAATCACCAGCGTTTTCTTGTCGGGGGGGGTTGTCATGGTACAAGCAGGTATTTCATAAAGAATAGTTGTTTGCTAAAATGGTTGTCCATGTGTTTTCCTGATCAGCCAGGAGATAAATTTAGGAAAAGGTTTCAATGAACTGATTAAAAAGTTAGACAGCATTTCATTGCCAAAAAATCCTTGAATGAACCTCCCCATCCGCAATCTCTTGCGGAATTGATTGTTCCAGCGGTCCACATATTCCTGTTCCATTTCATGTCTTTCGATCTGGCCCTGGAGAAACTGGTTGATGCATTCAAATGCAATCTTGCTGCCATGCATGGCCATGCTCATCCCATTGCCGCAAAGCGGGGTGATCATCCCCGCAGCATCGCCAATGAACAAGACATGATCTTTTAGTTGCGTCTTTTTCTCAAAGCTGATTTGCGAAATCGTGACGGGCTCGTCGTACAGGAACCTTGCGGAAGAAAAAATTTTGTCGAGCCACGGATTGAGACGCAAAATATTTTGTTCCATCAAGGGAATGGAATTGCCGCTGCGTTGAAGATTCTCTGCAGTGGTTAAATAACACAAACAATACTTATTGTCTTCTATTTGCGAGATACCGCAATAGCCATGGTCGAAATTGTGTAAGGCGATCAGGTCAGAAGCGAAATCGCCCTGGATGTGGTATTTGATGCCGACATAGTTATTGAGTTTATTGTTTTTTTGCCGGGTAAAAGGCCTTTTCCATTTGATGTCGAGGTTGCTCCGCTTTCCGAAAGTTCCACAGGCGATTTTAGCATAACAGGTATCAGCAGACGACCGAATCGTGAATAGCTTTTGTTCAAAAATCAGGTCTGTCACTTTTGTTTCTTCCATCAGCGCCACGCCCAAGGACCGGCAAATGGTCGCCAGTGCCGCGTCCAGTTTGTACCGGCTGATCCCAAATCCGCCCAGTGGAAGGTCTTCCTGGATGGATTGGCCACCTGGTGCCGAGACCTGCAAGCGTTTCAGTATCGGCAGATTCCAGTCACTCAATGGAATGCCCATGTCTTCCAGAAAATTCCAGCTTTCAAAGCTGATGTATTCACCACAGACTTTATGGAATGGATATTTCTCTTTTTCAAAAACGATTACCCGGTATCCCGCTTTTGCCAATTGAATGGACAGCGTGAGGCCGGCCAGACCCCCGCCTACAATGGCAACATCATATAGATTGGATGGATTCAACTATTTATTGTTAATCGTGATCAGCCAGCGGAAGGCCCATTTCCATTGTATGAAATAAACCTTTATACCGCTCTCTTCCAATATCTTTTTCCATTCTTTTCTGTTAAATCCCCTCAAAACAGACAAAGGCGCATCATTTTTAACCAGGTATGATCTTGAAAAAAGCCTTGTCAGGAGGGCTATGGAATAATAAGCCAGGGGATGCCGGTGAAGGTCATTGATAAAAAATCCTTTGGTTGCATTGGATCGCATCCAGGCCAGCACCTCCCCGAGCTCCGCATCCGTAAAATGATGACAAAATAAAGAGGCAAAAATAATATTAGGTTTTTCCTTCCCGAAATCAATGAGCCGGTAATCCGAAAGCAGGAAACCCGCATTGGCAGGATTGAATTTTTCTTTTGCGATGTCAATGCAAAAGGGATTGATGTCAATGCCGGTAATCCTGAGCTGAATATTTTTTTTGGAACACCAGTGTTGAATGGCCATCAGGTTATCGCCACCTCCGCATCCAATTTCACAAATGCTGATCATTTTTTGTTTACCCACCAGCCTTTTGAATCCTGCAAGGGTGATGGCATGGCCGCCGAGATACCGGTTGATCTGGTCCAGTTCCTTCATATTCTGTTTGATCGCATCGAAAGGAACATCATTGCCGTCCAGCAATTCCTTTTGGTATGAGCGCCTGGAAAAATCCATGTAACAATTTAGCGGAAGTTTTGACAAGAAGGACATTCGATGTCACCTGAAAATAAGAAAGTCTGGATCAGGTGCTGGCAATAAATGTTTCCATAGTAAGGCCGGGCCCGAAAGCCGCACCAAATATTGCATTGGGGCGCCCGAAGTCGAGGCCCTGCATGATTTTATCGAGCACAAACAGAATGGTTGGGGAGGACATATTTCCATAATCATTCAGCACTGAATAGCTATCCTGTAAATGGCCGTTCGTAAAATGAAGGCTCTTATAAATGGATTCAAGAATTTTTCTGCCGCCGGGATGGATGCACCAATGGGTAATATCTGACTGGGATAAATTGTTTCTTTTTAATGCCTTCATGGTCAGTTCTTCAAAATCCGCTTCGATGAGGTCGGGGATGTAATTGCTCAAAGTCATCAAGAATCCTGTGGAAGATAATTCCCAGGCCATATCCTTTTTCCCTTTAGGTATTACCTCAGCATAGAAATCGGAAAGATGCAGACCATGCATGCTGCGCTCGTCGGAGCAAACAAGGGCAGCGGCGCAACCGTCGCCAAACAGCAGGCTTGATGCGATATTGTCCATGGTAGCTTCTCTTTGAAAATGCAGCGTGCACAACTCCGTGCAAACGACCAGAACATTCGCGGTCTGATCAGACTTACCAATGAGGTCTGCGAGTTTCAATCCATGAATGGCTCCATAACAACCCATAAAGTTGAGGGAGGTCCGAAAAATATTTTTTGGCAGATCCATCAGTTCCATGATCTGCAGGTCAAGCCCCGGCGCGCTCATTCCTGTGCAACTAACGGTAATGAGGTGGGTGATCTCTTCTGGTTTTATCCTATTGGCGATACAATTCCGAATAGCATCAACCGATAAGGGAGCGGCATATTTATTATACAGCAACATTCTCTGTTCCAATGAAGGAAAGGGTTCCAGACCTTCTGAATGGGGATAGAATTTCCAATCCTGGATGGGGCGGCTATAATCAGCGACGACCGAATACCTTGTCTGGATACCGCTTTGATGATATAAGAATTTCAGTTTTCGTTTATCGGTTTCAGTGACCGAATAAATCTGCTGCATGAATTGAAGGATCTGTTCCTGTTCATGTTTGTGGGATGGAACTGCCGTGCCTATCGAGATGATCTTGCTCAAAATATACTTCCTGTTTTTGTTAAATCAGCTGCCAGTGTGCCGGATCGGCCTATTGAATCAACAATACAACAATAAAGCCAATATTGGTACAACAGGAAGCCAGTATATTCATCTTCATGGTGTTTTCGAAATTAGCTTGTCGTGTGTCTTTCCAGACTTTGGCAGCCCAATTACAAAAATATACGAGAACGGGAAGCATACAGGTTGCCAGCACGAAAAATTGTTT
>DATHGW010000075.1:0-2837 GCA_035317445.1 Puia sp. | reverse complement strand
GTAGTACTAACTCTATGATCAGGTCCTGATCCTCCTTGGCAAGATCATGAAACAAGGGTAGGCACATGACCCTCCTGGCAACTGATTCTGCTATTGAACATAATTGATAATCTACGTAAGGCAATTTATTCAATGCGGGGTAAAAATATCTCCTGGGAATAATTTCTTTTTCTTTTAAGGCTCCAATAGACTGAAGCAGCACACCTTCCGAAGGAAATACTACAGGAAAATATGCATAGTTATATTGGACGTGACCAGCCGGTTCTAACATCTGCAGGCCGGACCCTTGTAGTTTCATTTTGTAATAAAGCCATTGTGATTTACGCCTTTCCCTGATCTCATCTATATACTTTAGGTTACAAAGGCCCATCGCAGCATGAAATTCAGAGTTTTTCCCGTTTATACCCATACTGTAGTAATCATCAGCAACATGTCCAAATTGACGGTACAAGAAAAGCTGCCTATTCAATTCATCACTGTTAGCCACTATGCATCCTCCTTCCCCAGTATGAAATAATTTCGTTGCATGAAAACTACATGTGCTGATATCGCCGTAATCTAAAAGCGATCTACCGGCCAACATTGACCCAAATGCATGTGCTGCATCATAAATGACTTTTAAACCATTCTTCTTTGCGATGCCATCAACGGCTTCCACATCGCATGGATATCCAAAGACGTGGGTAGCTAAAATTGCTTGCGTTCTGCTGGTTATCGCAGCCTCAATTTTTGAAGGATCTATACAAAAATTCATTTTATCGATATCCACAAAAACAGGCACGCAATTTTCCCAAAGAATTGCAGAGGTTGTCGCCACATAGGAAAAAGGAGTGGTTATAACTTCTCCTTTAATTTGAAGCGCTTTGAGCGCCATTTGCAAAACTATAGTGCCATTGTTGCAAAATAATAAGTTTTTTAATCCCAAATAGGTCTTCAGTTTCGATTCCAGCTCAATCAATAATTCGCCGTTGTTCGTGACCCAGGACTTGTCCCATGCGCGTTTAAGAATATTTGTGTATTCTGCGAATGGCGGCAGGAAAGTTTTGGTTACGTTAATCATTGGCCTGGTATTTCAGCAAACATGATTGATTCCTCCTCGTGAATAGAGCAATGGGCAAGATAAAATTTATATCCTAATTTAAGTTCATCTATGAATTTAGGAATTCCGACAAAATCTCCCAGACTATGGTAAATTGCTATAGCTAATTTCGGTTTGAACTTGGAAATTGTATTTACGGCCCCCTTTAAAGCATAAGGTTCGGCGCCTTCAATATCCATTTTGATGAAGTCAATCTTCGGTATGGATTTTTCAAAAACAAGGTCATCAATAGACAAAGAATTGACTTTTCCATCGTATGATTGGGGCTCTTCCATGAACACATGGCTTCCGGGGCCTCTATCATTATAGTACATAATTTCATTTGATGTTTCCCAGACAGGTTTTTGTATCACTGTAACCCGTTGCTTCAAGTTGGGGTTCAATGAAAGGTTCTTATCGAGGAATTCAAGATTGCTTGGAATAAACTCATATGTGAATATCTTACCTTCATCACCTACTTCGGCAGCAAAATACAACGCCGTATCGCCCCAACAACCACCTGCATCAATCACGTAATCACCTTTATTTGCCTTTATTGTAATATCACCATTCGCGAATTCATACTGCTTAATAAAAAAATCAGTGTAAATGCCAACAGGCGAAAGATACAATTGAACGGGTATTCCTTTCTTGTTAAGGTCAACGAATGGTAAATGCCAATTCATGAATTTTGAAATTAAAAACTTATTCTCATCAGCTATCGCCTCAATATCTTTTATTCCTTTCCAATATTCTGGCGTGTTTATCGGTAATTTAACCTTAGTAAACCCCAGTATTCTGAAGGCTATGATCTGTAGTAATAGTTTTTTGGAGTTCTCGTCCGAAAGTATGTTATAGAATTTTTCAAGATCAAACAGGTACGGGTCAAAAAGATCTAATTTTTCACGAATTGTTTCTTCGAAGCCTTTCTCTTTCTGAACTACCGAATAACCCCTTGATTCAAAAACCTTTTCAAGCCTTTTCCTGATACTGCCTTTTACGGTTGTAGATTCCTTTGCAATATTCCCGAAGCGAATGTGGTCGTAATTATCTTGATAAGAAAAGTTATTTTTTGAATCTATCAACAATTCTTTCATCAATTCTGAAGAAAAACTCATACGCGTGAATAAAATTTAGTTCTTTTCTGATTCAAAGAGATATTTATTGACGTAAATATGTCCAAAATGAAATTATGTGGTCAGAATCCTAAAATCAAGTTTAGGGCGAATAAAACCTGGCCATTTGCCGTGCCAGCCACTATTTTCTCTATCCTCATGTACCTCAAATGAAATAATATTCTCGAAAAAACAAATTGGATAAGACGCGTCGCCGACTATCATAAGCGAAATACTATAAATTTCATCATTTAAAAAATTAGCGGGAATAACACAGACTGCTTTATGCAAGCCTGAGGAAAGGTTTGCAACTTGCGAACCGTTAGCAAAAATGCACTCCCCTGCATAAGTGTTTATGAAAATGGTCAAATTAATCATTTTGCCTTCTTCGAAATTCCAAAATTCAATTTCGATATTTAGTTTTGTCTTCACCGTAACTGAATCAATTGGAGTATCCAATTCAGGGCAAACTTCTATTCTCCGTAATTTGGCTTTATCATTTCCCGGCGCGTGGTCAGCGTCTTCATAAAATTGCAGCAAGCTTTTGTTTTGACTATTGGAAAGGTAATTATTGATTACATGAGAAGTCTCCCCTGCCTCGACCACCATTCCATTCTTCAGATACATTGCTTTACTGCATAGGT
>DATHGW010000074.1:0-3968 GCA_035317445.1 Puia sp. | reverse complement strand
GATATAACATCCTGGTCGCCTCGCTTGACTTTGAATAGTTTTCTTCAAAATCCAATCCGCTGCGTTGCTGTAGTAAGTTCCTGATCGTGATGGCATGTCTCGGATCATGGGTATCGCGCCATTCGGGTACAGGTGCGGGTGAGTCGACATGTAATTTTCCCTGTTTCACCAGTATGCCGGTCAGCGCACCGGTAACCGTTTTGGTCATGGACCAGCCCGCTAATTTTGTTTTGGCGGTAAATCCATCGGCATATCGCTCTGCAATTAATTGTCCGTTGTATACAATGACCACAGCCCGGGTGCGGATTGGCCAGACCGTATCTTCTTCCAGGAATATTTTCTGAATGGCGGATTGCAGCTTTGCGCTGTCTATTTCCGCAGGAAAGTCACCGGCCAGTTTGTCTCCCATTGGCCAGGCCACAGTATCTGTATTAACAGTTGGTTTGGTTGGCAGGTTAACAGGCTCTTGTCTTACGTGCTGTTCATCGAGTTCACTCACTACCGTTGCGCCCAGGCCCCCCCGGTAAATGGACTTGCGTTTGGCCATGCCCAATATGGACCCGGTAACGGAAGAGTCCGAATAATTCACTTTAAAATCGGCGAGTTTCATCATGTATGCACTCAGGTCCTGGTCATGCACCTGTTGTTCGTTCCTTCCGGCAACAAAAACGGCAGAGCACATGACTTTGGAACCATAACCTGTTATGATGGGAAAGGATATCCAGCAATAATAAATCAAAAAGCCAACGGCGGCGACCAGCACAAGCAATAATGAACGGACAATTATTTTTTTGACTTTCATGATCGAATTTATTCCGGCGTATGGCTTACCTCGTCAGCCGAAGCTCGGAATTTATTCCGAGCGTAGGCTGATGATCGGATTCGCAATCGCCGATTTGATCGCCTGGAAACTGATCGTTACTGCCGCAATCAACAGGGCGGCCATTCCGGCGACAATAAATACCGGAGCACTAATATCCACCCGGTATGCAAAATCGCGCAGCCATACATGCATAGCCCATCCTGTTACAGGAACTGAAATAATGAAGGAAATACCCACGAGTATTAAAAATTCCTTGGATAGCAGCAGTAATACATTATTTACGGAGGCTCCCAACACTTTACGGATGCCAATCTCTTTGCTGCGCTGTTCCATGACAAAGGCGGAAAGACCAAATAAACCCAGGCTCGCGATGATTATGGCTAAAATGGCAAATACGAAAAATATTTGCTGCGTACGTTGCTCACCGGCATACAATGCCGCATATTTTTCATCAAGGAAATGATATTCCAAAGGACCAGGAGGATTAAAGGTCTCCCATTGTTTTGCGAGCCCATCAAGAAAGCCCTTTACGTCAGTGGTTTTTATTTTAATGATCAATCCCCCGAAATTCCCGCCGAGTACCATCATCATGGGAGCGATCTTTTGCTTTACCGAAGCATAATTAAAATCTGCTACAACACCTACCACTTTCAATTCCTGTTGCCCCGAACGGACAATGCTTTTGCCCACAGCATGGTCATTCGTCCAACCCAGTTCCCGCACCGCGGCCTCATTAATGAGGATACCCGAAGAGTCTGTCGCAAAATCCTTTGAAAAATTTCTTCCCTGCAAAATATGCATACCCAAAGTGGGGAGATAGTCATAATCTATATGGTATATGTTCGCATGAATTTCTGTTCCGTTGGACGTTTCATTTTTTGGATAAATCTCCGTGCCATCCATGATATCGCCCCCCGGCACCGATCTTGAAATGCTTGCTGAGAGGACGCGGCTATCTCCCAACAGCTTTTGTTTAAACGCAGTTTGATCTCTGCCCAATAACCTCGCATCGGGCAAAAACAACACCTGCTCCTTATCATAACCTAATTTTTTGTTTTGCATAAAATGCAATTGCTGGTAGACAATGATGGTGGCAATGATCAATGCCGTCGATACAAAAAACTGGAAAACGATCAAACCGCTTCGCAACAGGTTCTTCTGCGAACCCTGAAGAGAGGAACCTTTCAATACTTTTATCGTATTCAACGATGATAGAAAGAAGGCAGGATAAATACCCGCCAATATTCCTGCGAGAAAACTGACTGCGAACATGACCGATATAAACTGGTAGCCCAGGAAAAAATCGAAACCGATAGTCATGTTGGAAAGCCGGTTGTAATAAGGCAACAAAACAAATATCAAAGCATACGCACAGAGCATGGCCAGGAAGGCAAACAATATAGATTCTGTAAGGAACTGGATGACCAGTTTCCTTTTTATTGAACCCATGACCTTGCGAATACCCACTTCCCTTGCGCGTTTTACGGCCCTTGCAGTAGACAGGTTGGTGAAATTGACACAGGCGAGCAGCAATATAAACAGGGCCAGGGCTGAAAAAATATAGACATATTGTATATCGCCAGCGGGTTCCAGCTCGAATTTTGTATTGGAACGTAAATGAATATCAGTCAGCGGCTGCAGCCAAAAACGAAACGTATTGACAGACTTCTGTGCTTCAACAAGGCTAACCCCCATATCATGCTGAATTTCGGGTACAACATATTTTGCCACCAGCTGCGGGAATTTAGCAGCCAGTTTTCCCGGATCAGTATTTTTATTTAGAACAAGATAGGTATGGTATCCGAGGTTGCTCCATGTGGCATTGGTAACAGGAAAGGTAGAAAGACTCAGGAATGCATTAAAATGAAAATGCGAGTTGTCTGGCACTTTGTCAATCACACCGGTTACCTTATACACCGCATTATGTATGCCGATCATCAATGATTTACCTAGTAGATCGCCACCGGGGAAATATTTTTTTGCAAATAATTTTGAGATCACAATACTGTTGGGATGCACAAGCGCATCGGCCGCATTCCCTTCAATCAGTGGAATAGAAAACAGCTGAAGAAAATTGGAATCGGCAAAGGCAAGATGTTGTTCTTTAAACTGTATATCATTGTATTTTACAAAATCACTTGCCGGGGAAATCCTGGTTACCGCCTTCACCTCAGGAAATGCGTTTTTCATTCCCTGGCCGACGGCCAGATCAACATTGGGATATACTGCCACGTCTCCATTGCCGGTAACGGATAAATTGACGCGGTAGATATCCCGGGCATTGGCAGAATACTTGTCGTAGCTCAGCTCATGATAGACAAACACGGCAATCAGCATAAAACAGGTGAGTCCGACCGCCAATCCCAAAATATTAATAAGAGAAAAGACCTTGTTCCTTCTCAGGTTACGCCAGGCGGTTTTGAAATAATTTTTGAGCATACATTGATTTTGATTGTTGAACCGTGGTCACCATCCATCTCAGCCCGAAAACAAAAATAACAATAATGAGCGCCGGCCCATAAAAAAATATTGCCCCGGTTGTCCTGTTTTTTTCTTCTAAATGAGTTATATTCAAATCACAAAAAAATCAATATATGAATGAGATCGTGTTCATACTAAACAAACGCAGACATTTTATTTTCCCAACATGTGTTAAGACCGTAGCACTGATCGCAGCCATTTCCCTGCTGCAATTATCCGTTCCCGCCCAGGATCAGCAAGCCAAAATGAGCGCCAAAACAAACAAGGCCATTTCAACTAAATCATTTACCATTCACCAGGAAATTGATTTCAAGGCAAGTCCCGAGCAGGTGTACAAGGCATTGCTCGATAGCAAAGAATTTTCTGAATTCGCTGCCAAGACTGGACCGTTCTCTGCAACCTCAGCCAAAATAGATCCTGTTGTCGGGGGCGTTTTTTCTGTTTTCGACGGACATATCATTGGCAGGATTCTCGAGTTGGTACCCAATCAACGGATCGTTCAGGCCTGGAGAGTTGTAGATTGGCCGTCCGGCTTGCATTCTATAGCGAAGTTCGAGATCAAGCCTAAGGGTTCCGGAACGCACCTGGTGTTTGATCATACGGGTTTCCCTCCGGATTTGCACGATCATCTCGCGGAAGGATGGCGATCACATTATTGGGATCC
>DATHGW010000073.1:0-3354 GCA_035317445.1 Puia sp. | reverse complement strand
GAGCTACTCGCAAACGACATCAAACAATTCTCCGAAATATTCAGATAAATGACCCGGCTTCGCTGCCCACTTATACTATATCATTTTTTCCAAGACGCAACGCAGCCGCCGTATATCCGAACTGTCTTTTGAATGCCCGGTCGAAATTCCCGCGCAGGCTGTAGCCGGTTTCTGCTGCGATGTCGTCGATCGTCCGGTTGCTGCTGATGACGAGTTGATGCGCGCGCGTCAGCGCATGCAGTCGGACAAAATGCGCCAGCGGGATCCCCTCCTGTTGCACGAACTGTCTTTCCAGGGCGGAGCGGTTGATCCCGAAATCATGCGCCAGGTTTTTGATCGAATGGCGGTGGATATTCGGTTCCCGCAAAATAAATTCCTTTACCTGGCCGATGGTCCGGCTGCCGGAATGTTCCGGATGAACAGCGGCATCCTGCACACCAGCGATGTATTCACTCAGGAGCTGGTGAAAGAATTTTTTCATCTCCAGCAGCAATAAACCACCTGTTGCGTTGCATTGCAAAAGATTTTGCAGGATATCGTTCAGGATATAATGGATGGGCAGCGCGACCAATGGACTACCTTCCCTGCCGGCCGCTTCCACCTGATGGATGAGTCCGGCGATGGCAGGGTGTGCCGACGCAAGTCCTTCCAGGTATGCTGGTTCAAATTCAATATGGATGGAATGATAATGACCCTTGCGCAGCTGCAAAGGATTTTCACTGACCGGAACATAAAATAATTCGCAGGTATTGGCTTCTACCCTTTTTTTACCATAGCCTGTAAGGACGGCGTCAATGGCATCTCCCAGATTGAATTCCAACGCAAGCGTAGGTTTTTCGCAGATCACGAAGAGTGTGGCGGGCCGCTCCATACTCATCTTCCAGTTGTACACGCTAAACCCGGGGCAATCCAGTTCTTGCGCGACGGTATAACCAAAAGGATAGAGCGTATACACCGGGTTCGCCCAGGAAGCCACCTGCTTTTGAAGGGCAGCAGGAAGCGGCATGATCTTACCGCTTTTTTCTTTTTCCGAACTTTGCTCAACCAATTTCATTGTAAGGAATTTCGCCGGGATTCAACTTTCCCATTCCTTAAAACGATTGAGCATGCAGAATCTCCCAAAAACTACAGGTTAGCACTTAGAAGATTTGTTGCGTGGCCCATAACAAATAGGTATTTTCTCTTACTTATTTTTTCGTATTCAATTTGAAGAAATAGTGACAGAGCAGGAAATTGCGTCACTGCCTGCGTGAGCCTATTATTGAACCCCCTGAGCCAATTATTTGGGCTTATTTCCACCCATGAGCCTATTTTTTGGCTATCCGTGAGCCCATTATATAACGAGCACCCGCTCCTTTCACGCCATTGAATTTCAGGATACCCAGACCAGCCAGTTCCTGCAGATGCCGTGTTGCAGTAGCCTTGGAAACCGCATTTATTTTCTGATAGTGGCCGTTGCTGAGTTGTTGATATTGGCAGACATAAGCCACAGCGCGGAGCTGGGATTCGGTCAAAGAAAGCTTCTGTAAGGCACTTCTTACCGCAGTGGGAATAGAGAGCTTAGCGCGTTTGACCGGTTTGAAGCGGGCGAGCCATTCCTTGATGGCAGCGAGATACAGAGCATTTCCCTTTCCCGTTTTATTTTTTCCACTTCGCTCCTTGTTCTTGACTACCGATTTTGCATATGCTACTGCCTCAGCAAAATGCTTCCTCGATTTGGTCTGATTTTTGGAGGCAATCACATTTGACATATCAGGGAACTTACCGGAAAAAGTATTATTTTGGAAAGTCCGGTACACAATGTCCTTTCCAATGGCGCCCGTTGTTCCTGTAAGGAGTATGTTGTTTTTAACCCTGGCCATAGCGGTTGGTTTAGGGTTCAAAAATAATAAAAAATGTATTCTTCCTTCGATATTCCTTCGATGTTCCTTCGATATTCCTTCGATATGGCTACCGTTTGGATAGTATCAAACAGGAGCATGTTACTGTGTCGCCGAGTGTTCACGGAGTCCTCTATGCTGCAGCCCTCGATCTAACTTAACATCATAGCCTTTTGGTATTGAAAATGGGGAGTATTATAATACCATCACAAAGTTATTGGTTGAAGTCGGTCAGGCATGCCAGTTATTTCATGATGAAAAAGTAAGAAACGTAAAGGCTGTACGTGTGCTATGAGAATGCACATGCGCCGCTTTACCCGTCTTACTAATGGTTTCAGTAAAAAAGTAGAAAACCATAGCTACGCAATTGCGCTGCACTTTGTTTACTACAACTTCGTAAAACAACACAAAACATTGCGCACTACACCGGCAATGGCTGCGGGTTTATGCAAATCATTTATGAGTATAGAGGATATTGTAAACCTTGTGCCAGAAAAGAAGCAGGGCAAAAGAGGCTCATACAAAAAGACACAAACCGCTGAATAAGCGGTTTTTTATTCTTTATTAGTGCTTAATTTAGTCCGGCGGACGGAACACCGAAGCCCAGCACAGCAGCAAGCCGGCTACGTTAGCGGTCAGGCTATGTTGACCGTAAATCCTGACAAACCAAATACGACAGAATGTTAAATACAAGTTTTACACCTTTTCCAATTTTGACAACTGAAAGACTTACTTTCAGACAATTGGTAATTGCTGATGAACAAGAAATTTTCACTTTGCGTTCTGACAGTGAAATAAATAAATATCTTGACAGACAAGTAAGCAATACTATCGATGATGCAAGGAATTTTATAAATAAGGTTAATGAGAACATTAATAAAAATGACTCCCTATATTGGGCAATAACTTTGAGCGATAAAAATATATTGGTTGGGACAATTTGTCTTTTTGGCTTTTCAGAAGAAAATAACAAATGTGAGATCGGTTATGAACTTTTGACAAACTTTCAAGGACGAGGAATAATGAAGGAAGCTGCACAAAAAGTTATTGACTATGCATTCAATACTATTCAAGTTCAAAAAATTGAAGCATTCATTCATAGAGATAATCAGAATTCTATAAAGCTGTTGGAGAAACTCTCATTTAGCAACTCAAATGAACCTGAAAAGATAGCTCCTGAATTAGTATGTTTCCATTTGACAAATTCAATTGACAATTTTAAATAAGAACTCACCTGTCAGCTCCCCCGGAATTCTGCCATACAAGATTAGAGAATTTGCTCTAATGACCTCCCCCCTTATTCCGAAGCATAGTGAATTAGAATTTCGGAGCGTTTGACCTCCCCCCTTATTCCGAAGCATAGTGAATTAGAATTTCGGAGCGTTTGACCTCCCCCCTTATTCCGAAGCATAGTGAATTAGAATTTCGGAGCGTTAAAACGCTTACTATCCTTCAGCTGATTCGATGATTTTTC
>DATHGW010000072.1:0-5314 GCA_035317445.1 Puia sp. | reverse complement strand
TCAGGCGTTCTTATTCCTTTTCTTCTGCGCCGGGAATTGATCCGGAAATTGCTGTCACCGTTCAAAGAATACCCAATGGCCATATCTCCCGGCTTCTGCATGATCAGCTGAAACCCGGAGACAGCCTGTATTCTCTTCCTCCTTCGGGCAGATTCACGATTGATGCAGATCCTTCACGGGAGCGCCAGGTATTTTTCATCGCAGCCGGAAGCGGCATTACGCCCGTTTTCTGTCTTATCAAAAAAATGCTCATGGAGGAACCCCGCACACAGCTGATCCTGGTTGACCAGAATCGCGATGAGTCGAGTATTATTTTTAAGGATCAATTGCTGGAAATTCAGAAAAAACATCCCCAAACATTTCAATGGATCAACCTGCTCAGCAGGCCGCTGGACAATGAAAATATTTCACAAAGACTGACCAATTTTTTTCTGGAAGAATTGATCCGCACGAAGGTTTCGGAAAAAAGGGAAACCCTGTTTTATATTTGCGGACCGCCATCCTTTATGCGAATGGCTCATTTTACCTTAAGGCTCATGGGTTTTTCCGATGACCAGGTCAGGAGAGAAAATTTCCGGGTCGACTACATGCCCGCGCCGCCGATGATCACGGATAACAGTCCGAAGCAAATCAGGTTACAATACAAAGGACAAACGCATCAATTTGAGATCAGCTACCCGACGAACATTTTGCAGGGCGCTTTGAACAACCATATCCAACTGCCTTATAGCTGCCGGGGAGGACGTTGCTCGACCTGCGTCGCCAGGTGTCTGTCGGGCCAGGTGATCCTGTCGATCAATGAAGTGCTTACCGACAAAGACCTGCAGGAAGGGCTGGTACTCACCTGCGTGGGTTATGCCATGACAGACCTTGATCTGACCGTCTAGTATTTCGGATCTTTAACTTTCTTTGCTCATTTTAATCTAAAAAGCAGTTTTGATTCTTATCCCATTTCATCTTTTGTAAATGCGAGAGGCAGCAGGGAACCCGCTGCGGGTACAATATAGACCTTGCCTTCCAACCCACCTAAAATCAGCCTGATCGGGTGTTTAAACCTTTGTTCATATTCCTGTAACGACTGGCGGCAAATGCCACAGGGAGAAATGGGATGATTGCTCCTGCCCTCATCCTGTTGATAGCTGATGGCGATGGCTTCAACAGCCCTGTCGGGATAGCGGGATGAGGCCGCAGACAGCAATACCCTTTCCGCACAAATTCCAGCAGGGAAGGATGCGTTTTCCTGATTGGTGCCCGTTACTATTTCTCCTCCAGCTAAACGCGCAACTGCACCTACACGAAAATGTGAGTACGGAGCGTAGGCAGCTTTGCTGACCTTCCTGGCTTCCAGCAATAAGATCGCATCGTCCTGGGCAAGATCTTCCAGAGAATGATATACTTCGTAAGAAAAAGAGTAGAGTTGAGATTCCATTGGGAATTTGTTTGGGCTAGTGGCGAGCGACGAGTGGCTAGTCTTTATTAACTACTAGCCACTCCCTACTCGCTATCTGATTCTCTTAAACAACCTGCTCCAACGGACACCCTTATCCCAGCTCATCCAGATCAGCCAGGCCTCTCCTACCACATGATCTTCTGAAACGAATCCCCACTTCCTTGAATCCTGTGATCCATGGCGGTTGTCTCCCATCATCCAATAATAATTCATGGTAAACGTATACTGATTGGATTCTTTGTCATTGATAAATATCCTGCCATTTTTCCACTCCAGCTTATTGCCTTCATAAACCCTGATGGCTCTTTCATAGGTATTGTAATTATCGGCCGTCAGCGTGATGGTGCTGCCCTTTTTCGGGATCCAGATCGGCCCGTAATTATCAAAAGTCCAGGGATGAATATTGTCATAGGGAAAAGTTTGGCCGCGCTGGTTGTCTATTTCAGGGACAATGGATTTGGCCAATCCGTTCTTAAGCATTTTCTCTTTGGCAATCTGCGTCAACAGCATACGGAATTGGTTGGGTGCCGCTCCCTGTTGTAATTCCTGCGGGCTTGTCACATCTACATCATATTCTTCTTTCATCACGGTTTCGTCGAGCTGCTGACCACTGGTCGTAACCGTATACATGGTCTCGGAATAGGGAGGAAATGGAGTCGGTTTTCCATTGATGAACACCACCTGATCCCTGATCTCGAGCGTATCACCAGCAATGGCAGTGCAACGTTTGATATAGTTTTCCTGCTTGTCAACCGGCCGGATGATCAGCGGGTACTCATCGGGGTCATTTAATATCATTTGTCTGCCTGCGTTATAATCCTTTCCGCCAAGGTCCCTCACTTTATCATAATATGGATATTCAGACTGGTATTCTTCCTTGTTGATCACCGTGTCCCCGTCAGGGAAATTAAACACGACGACATCATTCCGATGTACGGGACTGGGAAACCAGCGGGTGTAAGGGATCCTGATCCATTCCACGTATGATTTGACGTTGACCAGGGGAAGCGTATGGTGAACAAAAGGCATCGCCAACGGCGTATTCGGAATGCGCGGTCCATAGCTGAATTTGCTCACAAAAAGAAAGTCACTGACCAGCAAAGTCTTTTCCATGGATCCCGTAGGAATGGTATATGCTTCAAAAACAAAAGTCCGGATCAGTGTCGCGGCCACGATAGCAAACACAGCTGCATCAATCCATTCGCGGGCTGCAGATTTCTTATGCTTTTTTACGATCTCTGGCCCCATGAATTTTTCCTTCTTATTAAACCCTATGTAAGGAAAATAGAAGACCGGAAGCAAAGATGCCAGTGCATGCTCATACACTTTGAACTTGCCAAATGTTTTTACGAATTCAACAAAAATGCCCATGGAAATAAACCATCCGACCACCGGAATAAACTGCCAAAATACCCAGTGTTTGGGACGCTGCGCCAGATCCAGCATGACCCATGTATTGTAAAAAGGAATAAAAGCCTTCCAGCCGGGTACCGAAGCTTTTTCAAACATCTTTGAAAGTCCAACCGCAGGCAACAAGAGAATCAGTAATTGAATGAGAACAAGAATGAATATTTGATGTGAAGTCATTCCAAAATTTTTTAATGTGGCAAAATTACCATAATAATCTGCCTGCCAAAATATTGTAAGAGAAAGTTTTCTTAAAACGGCTAGTGGTAAATGGCGAGTGGCGAGGGGAAAATAGACAGTAGAGAATAGAAAATAGGAAGAAATGCCGTCTCGCAACCTTTTTCTATTCTCTTTTCTCTCTTTTCTCTATTTTCCCCTCGCCACTCGCCACCACCCACTAGCCCTTTTTGGGCAGCACATACGTCTCCACATCGACACTGGTAATGGCCTTACCGGAAAGTATGATCAGCCTTTCGACAACATTGCGCAATTCGCGGATATTGCCACCCCACTGATGCTGCTGCAGGGCCAGGATGGCCTCTTCATCAATGCTTTTTTTGGCAATGCCATAGTCTGTACAAATATCTGCAATGAATTTATCGACCAGCACAGGAATATCATCATTGCGTTCATTCAGCGAAGGCACATGAATGATGATCACGCTAAGGCGATGATACAGATCCAGTCGAAAAGTTTTTTCCTCCACTTCCCTGAGGAGGTCCTTATTGGTCGCGGCAATCACACGCACGTCCACATTGATGTCTTTGTCTCCACCCACCCGGGTAATCTTTCCTTCCTGCAAAGCCCGTAATACTTTAGCCTGCGCGCTCAGACTCATGTCACCGATTTCATCGAGGAACAATGTTCCACTATTGGCCTGTTCGAATTTGCCAATCCGCTGTTTTAATGCCGAAGTAAAAGACCCCTTTTCATGACCAAACAATTCACTTTCGATCAGTTCACCGGGAATGGCCGCACAATTCACTTCAACCAGCGGGCCGGTAGCGCGATTGCTTTTTTCGTGTACCCAGCGCGCCACCAACTCCTTTCCTACTCCATTTTCACCGGTGATAAGAATACGAGCCTCCGTAGGCGCTACTTTTTCAATGGTGTCCTTAATTTTTTGGATCGGTGCAGAACTGCCCACCATTTCCTGCACCTTGCTCACTCTCCGTTTTAGGACCTTGGCTTCGGCAACCAGCGACGTTTTATCCATTGCATTGCGGATGGTAATCAGCAACCGGTTGAGGTCTGGCGGTTTGGAAATATAATCGTAGGCCCCTTTTTTAACTGCTTCCACAGCGGTTTCAATGGTGCCATGCCCGGAGATCATGATAATTGGGACGTCCGCATTGGACTCCTTTGCCCTTTCAAGAAATTCGATCCCGTCAATCTTGGGCATTTTAATATCGCAAAGGATGACATCATATTCTTTTTCCCTGAATTTTTTCAAACCCTCTTCGCCATCGCCTGCCTCATCAATTTTGTATCCTTCATAGGAGAGAATTTCACTCAGGGTTTTCCGGATTGCTTTTTCATCGTCAATGATCAGAATGTTCGACATGTGTGTTTACAAACTTTTAATATGGAAAATTGTCAGGCAGCATCACGAGCCTGCGGTTCAAAAATAAGCATATGACGCCGAACGCCGGATTCGAAAACTAAGAAAATATTTATACTTTCTGATCCTACAATCGTCTGTATATCAATGCTTTAAAAAATAGTACATATCCTTCGTAAAAGCCCCTTGCATTAGCGCGCCTTGTTGACTATCTTGTGTTCATCCAATTATTTTTGAAAAAACTAAACATCAATACCTATGAAGCGTAACCTTGAATTGCCCACTAATCCCCGTAAGATTTTTGTTAAGTTGACCATTATCGGATGTTTCTTGATGGGTTTTGCCTACGCGTCGCTGCTGATCATGAATTCGGCATTGCAGGCGATCCACTAGGACCGAAAAACATATTGTATCTCGCGCCAATGGTGAAATATCCTGGTGCACAATCCCTTTGCTTACCTCTGATTCCATTTAAAGAGCAAGGGGATTTTTTATTTTGACACTTCCAGCTCCAGTACAGTGTCAATAGGATCGGCGTTCACCTGTTTCAGATCGATCATCACATAGTTATCTGCCAATGCCTGGAAAGGGAGCGCACTCCCGCCGTTGTATAATTTTGCGGATTTAACCTTGTACGGAACTTTCAGGAAAAACCGGTCACCCGGGCTTCTAAACAGGTGCAAATACACTTTATTGCCTTTCTCCGTTATTGCACCCCATTCCGCCGGTCTCTGAAAACCGCCGCGCGTTCCGTAGATGGTCGCTCCATAGGTCTTCAGCCATTCCCCCATTGCGCTCAACCGTTCAGTAAATTCCGGCTGTACTTCTCCGTTAGGCATCGGGCCGATGTTCAGCAACAGGTTGGCGCCGAAGCCGGCATCCTTGACCAGTAGCTG
>DATHGW010000071.1:0-2580 GCA_035317445.1 Puia sp. | reverse complement strand
CCGCCAAATGAAAGCGGGAGAAGTCATTACGGGGGAATGGCTGGTGAAGGGGTCGGAAAAAAATCACCGGCATTTTGTCCATACCATCATGAACGATCCTACGGTAAAGACTTTTGAATATTAAGGTTTGCTAAAAAAAAGTCGCAGTCCAGACACGTGAAAAAACGGCTCCGGGCGACAATCGCTCGATCCCTGCCTTGTGGATCAGTTGCTGGTCGGAATCAACCGGGTCTGCAATCCCGCACCAGGGTTCTATGCAGAGGAAATCCGCCCGGGGTGCAGCCCACAGGCCGAGGTAAGGAAAGCCTTCGAAATTAAAATCGAGTCCGTGGACGGTTTTATCCGATCTGAGCGAAACGATCGAAGACGTCGGGAATTTGAGCACAACCGCATCTTTGGCAAACAGCTGTTTGCTTAACGGAAGCCGGTCGGTGCTGACCAGCAAAGGAACCGGTTCTTTTTCAATCAACCCATCTTTGGAGATGGGCCATCTTGGCTTGGTCTCTTCCTCGTTAAATTCCAGGTAATAGTCGTCATAGCTGGTTTCGCCGACAAGCGGAAGCTTAAATGCGGGATGTCCTCCTACAGAAAAATACAGGTCTTCTTTTCCCGGATTTTTTACCTCATAAGTAACGCCCAATTCGTTTTGATTGATCTTGTACATGATCCTGAATTCAAATTCAAAAGGGAAATGCTGCCGCGTGTGTTCATCATCCTTCAATAAAAATTGAATGGATTCCGGGGCTTCGGAAGCGGGAGCAAAATTCTTTTCCCGGGCAAATCCATGCCTCCCCAGTTCATACCATTGGCCATTGAATGTATATCTGTTATCCCTTAAAGTTCCTATAATTGGAAATAGTACGGGCGAATGCTTGGGCCAGAAGGCCGGATCGGCATTCCACAGGTATTCGAGTTGATGTTCCTTGCTGAATATAGATTGAAGTTCCGCGCCCAGGGCTGCGATGGTGACTTTTAGCTGCGAATTTTCTATACTATACATCATAACTAATGTGTTAATATGCCTCAAATTTATTAGATTTGTTTTATGTTTCGTTTTCTCAATATCGCGGGAACCAGCCTGAAGATGGCTTTGCAGGAATTCCGCTCAAATAAACTCCGCACTTTTCTCTCCCTGTTGGGTATCACCTTTGGCATTTTTTGTATCATCAGTGTGCTGGCCACGATCAACAGCATGAAAATTGCCGTGAAAGACGGCCTTAATTCATTGGGAAGCCGGACGATCTTTGTCGACAAATGGGAATGGCGTGATGACAACAACTATCCCTGGTGGAAATATGTGAAACGTCCCAATCCCAAGTATGAGGAGATGGCAGAATTAAAACAGCGCGTGCCGTATGTTGCCAATGCCTCCTATGTGATTTCCGACAATTCCACGATTGAACTTGGCACGGACGTGCTGACCGGCATCAACTACTACGGCGTCACGGAAGAGTTTTCAAATATTGAGCATTTCGAAATTGGATTGGGAAGATACCTGCAGCAGGCTGATTTTGACCGGGGCGCAAATAATATTGTTGTCGGCTATTCCGTCGCGGAAAAGATGTTCGACAATCCCGAGAGGGCGCTGGGACAAACGATTCGCCTGAAGAGCAACAAACCGGCGATCATTATCGGCATCATCGCCAAGCAGGGACAGAGTATGATGAACATGTGGGATTACGATAATTCCATCATCATGGCCTGGACCTACCTGAGACAGATCACCAATGAAAAAAATGCCAATCCCAAGATCATCGTGCAGGGAAAGACCAATGTGAGCATCCCGGCATTAAAAGAAGAGCTGACCGGCGCCATCCGCTCCATTCGAAAACTGAGTCCGACCCAGGAAGACAATTATTCATTAAACGATATTGAAACATTCAGCAAGGTGCTCGATAGTATATTCACCAACATCAACAAAGGAGGCTGGGCAATCGCCGCATTGTCTTTGATTGTGGGGATGTTTGGTGTGGCCAATATCATGTTCGTTACCGTGCGGGAAAGGACGAGCCAGATCGGGCTTAAAAAAGCCATCGGCGCCAAGCGGGGTACGGTCATGGCCGAGTTCCTTTTGGAATCGGCATTTCTATGCATCATCGGTGGACTGATCGGGCTCGTCGCTGTATATATCCTCACCGCGATATTTTCATCCTTCTTTACATTCAAGGTCTTCATTCCAGCCAATATCATTGCACTGGCCGTCAGCATCTGTCTGCTGGTCGGTATCCTGGCCGGGATCATCCCTGCTTTTATAGCCGCCAAGATGGATCCTGTTGTGGCCATTCGGTCTAAGTAAGAGTTGATTGGTTGATAAGTTGACTAGTTATTCTAGTAAATGTAACTTGCGCTTCTTTACCAATCAACTTATCAACTTATCAACTCAAAAAATCAACTTCTCGCAATAGAGTCCTCCTGCGACGAAACCTCGGCCGCTGTGTGTCGAGAGGGAATCATCCTGTCAAACATCATTGCCAGCCAGGAAATTCATGAACGCTATGGCGGGGTGGTTCCTGAGCTCGCCAGCAGGGCGCATATTCAACATATTGTGCCGGTGGTGGATGCTGCACTCAAGGCTGCGGG
>DATHGW010000070.1:0-4880 GCA_035317445.1 Puia sp. | reverse complement strand
GGTTAAGCGTGGTATTATAATCCGGCTGAGGCTGAACAAGCATCACGCCATTTTTCAGGTTGTTGTCTGCTCCAGCCACGAGTTGCGTCTTGATATAATTGGTTAGATCATAGGTATAATTTGTATTAATTCCGTAGACATAATCCACGATCAGGTTACCATATTGGGCGCCGGTAAGGGTAATCGGAGCCAAAAGCAGGTTCCGGTCATCGGTTTGAAAAATTTCCAGCCGGGGCGGAAGTGCAAGCAGGGGATCATAGCTGCCCGATACGGGCGTCACGATCAGGTCAGCTTTCAAAACACTGACGAAATCGGGCAATTGCTGCAGCTTCCAGATCCAGGGGAATTTTATTTTCACCTGCATGGATGTTGCGGACTGAACATAGGCTGCGTGACCGGTTGAATCGGATGATATCTCCACGGGAATCCCCGGCGTTGTCTGCGGTGTGGAAGCCAGCTGTTGCAGCGGGGTGCCTGTTCTGTCCGCAACGATGTTGTTCCACTGGTAGGCCTTGTTGTACAACGTAAAGTCAGTAAAGCTATTCACAATAATCACTCCGGGCTCGTGGAAGAAAACACGCATAATCACGGTATCCTTGAATCCATACACGGCGCCGGTAGAATTGTCGTCGGGATAGATCGTCAATCCCCTGAAATAGGCAAGAAAACTGTTGGTGTTGGTCACCGTCGGTGACTTGGTTTGCAGCAGGTTAAAAAGTTCCTGTCCATTTGCATCAGGCAGCCTGAACTTCACTGAATCATTCGCAAGTTGTGAAGTATAGCCAGCATGGGGATAAATGCGCAGGGTGGCGGAGCCTAATGGACTATTATTAAAAGGAACGCTGTTCTTGCTATAAAAAGTTGTCTGGATTCCTGGCAATTGAATCGTATTGTTCAACTGGCTCACGTGATAGGTTTGCGTAACCGTGGTATCGCCGTAAAAATACCTGTTCAACCTGGTGATCAGCACCAAAGAATCATAGACCGCCTGGTTACTGATTGTAGGGATATTGACAGGGGGAGCCATCTGGTAAAAGGTTCTCGACGTGATCAGGCCAAATGCATTGTCCTTATACCTGCCCACCAGTATAGTACCTGTACCCGCAGTTGGAAACGAATCCACATACACGGTAGACATCTGCGTGGTAAAACTGTCGATCACCACGATATTGGTATTGTTGTTGTTGACAAAGGTTGTCCCGAAATTAATGGTTGGCTTTACACAAGCTCCCAAAAGGAAAAGGGTGATTGCGGACGATAAAAGGATGGTATGTGTTCTACTTATTGGGTTGCTGCTTGTCATACTTAATTACCAGGCTTATGTGAATATGTACCGGCCGTTGAAATAAAGAGGCAAAAGTATATTTTTAAAAATGGATTCATGTTCTGCTGACAGCAGGTATTTTCGAAATTTTTGTTAAATAAATGTTTTTATCTGCATCTCCTTTTCCATTAAACATATTTATTTGATATTTGCCTGCCTTGCAAAAACGGGAGAAGCTTGAATTGAGCCTGTTTTTGTGTGTTAAATCAACTAATTGCCATAGCGGCATACCTAAATCTGCGAAAATATCAAAAAATTATGAAGCGGTTCAACATGACACTTACATCTGTATCTTGGATTTTATTGATTGTTTTGGTCCTTGGCTCCTGTAATAAGAGCAGTGTGCCCTATACGCAGGACGGGAACTGGGTAACCCGATCATCTTTAAATGGTCCGAACAGAAGTGAGGCCGTTGCCATTCCGGTTGGTAATTTTGTTTACCTGACTACCGGCATCGATCAGACGTTCAAGAGATATAATGACACCTGGCAATACGACCCTGTTAATGACAACTGGCTGCAGGTGGCAAATCTTCCGGATACCAGCGCCACAGGTGCAAAAACAGTCAGGAACTCCGCAGTCGGTTTTGCTATTGGCTCAAATGCCTACCTGGGAACAGGATATGACGGGAATAATCCAATGAGCGATTTTTGGGAGTACAATCCTGAAACCAATGCCTGGACGCAAAAAGCCAACTTTAGCGGCGGAGCAAGATATGATGCAGTGGCTTTTGGTATTGGCAATTTTGGTTATGTTAGCACGGGTTACGACGGCAGCAATGCCCTCAAGGATTTCTGGCAATATGATCCCACTGCCGATAGCTGGACGCAGAAAGTAAGCATGGGTGGCGATAAAAGATCAGGGGCTGTGGCATTTGTGTACAAAGACAAAGGATATGTTGTCACGGGCATCAACAGTGGAACATTGTCAACAGATTTTTGGCAGTTCGACCCTTCCCAGCCTGAAGCCTCTTCCTGGAAAGCATTACGCAGGATAACGAATTTCAGCTCCGATAATTACGATGATGGCTATACGACGATTGCCAGAAGCAATGGCGCGGCCTTCGTGATCGGAGATAAAGCCTATATTTCCACCGGACAAAATGTTTCCTTATACACCTGGACCTGGGAATATGATTTTGCCTCCGATATATGGAAAGAAAAAACACCATTTGAAGGTGCAGGAAGAGAAGGCGCGGTAGGATTCACCATCAGCGGCAGGGGATATGTTGGTACAGGCAAAAGCGCTTCCGCTGTATTTGATGATATCCGGGAGTTTCATCCCAATGAAGTGTATAATGTCAACGACTAATCGCGGTTATACCAGGTGGTTGGCGCCGGTAATCCTGATCCTGATTGTAGTTGCCATTTTTCTCGGATACCATTCGCAAACAAAAAGAAACAGCGGCGAAGTATTCGTGGAAGTAAAAGCGATACAAACCAGCCAGGGCTGGGGATACAATATACTGACCGACGGCAGGATCTATATTCACCAGGAGTTCATCCCGGCCATTCCCGGTAAGCATGCCTTTCGGACGGAAGCGGATGCGCTGAAAGTGGGAAAAAAGGTCATCTCGAAAATGGCGCTAAAACAAATGCCGAATATTACCATCGAAGAACTAAGAGAAATGGGTATACTCAGCGATTCCCTGGTCTACAGCAGGTAATTTTTCCGACTACATTTATAATTATACAACCACAGGGCTACCTGTGGTTTTTATTTTCCCCGGATCAATATTTTTTTTAACAGATATCTTTTTTTACATTACCTGTCTTATAACGATGTCAACCACATGAACCATGGCAACCAATAAGTACTTGTACCCCTTCATCCTGGTCACTTCTCTTTTCTTTTTATGGGCATTCCTGCACAACCTGAATCCTATTTTGATTCCCCACCTGAAGAAAGCCTGCCAGCTGAGTGATTTACAGTCTGCGTTGATTGATTCTTCGGTATACCTGGCTTATTTCCTGGTTGCGATCCCGGCAGGATTGTTCCTGCATAAATTTGGATATAAGAAAGGAATCCTCTTCGGGTTGCTGCTCTATGCAACCGGGACGCTGCTCTTCGTTCCCGCTGCTTCCGCCCGCAGTTATGTTTTTTTTCTTACCGCCCTCTTCATCATAGCCAGCGGCGCTACATTCCTGGAAACGGTAGCCAATCCGTATGTAACCATATTGGGTGATAAAGAGACTTCGGAGCAACGATTGAATTTTGCCCAGTCGTTCAACGGGGTGGGCGCTTTTGTTGCGCCCATAGTAGGCGGGCAATTTATATTATCCGGTATTGAGTATTCCAAAGAGCAATTAAAAAATATGGATCCGGCTGCCCTGAATGCTTACCTGCAATCAGAAGCAAATAGTGTAAAGATCCCTTACCTGGTTATTTCTGCGGCCGTGTTACTGGTGGCGGTGCTTTTTCTTTTTTCAAAACTTCCGGCTGTAAAAGAACCCGACGGAGATGTACACAACACAAATTTTTCCATGGAAGTGTTCAAGCATCATCATGTAAAATGGGCTGTGATTGCACAATTTTTTTATGTAGGTGCGCAAGTGGGCGTGGGCAGTTTTTTTATCCGTTTTGCAAGATTTGTAATGGATATGCCGGAAAAACAAGCTGCTTTCAGACTGGGATCCATCGCCATGGTCGGCTTTATGGTGGGCCGGTTTACAGGTACGTTCATGATGCGTTACATCAAACCAGCCAGGTTGCTCAGCCTATATGCCTTGATCAATGTGCTTTTGCTAACGGTTGCCGTATTGGCCAAGGGGGAAATAGCGGTGGATGCCGTCATGGCGGTTCCTTTTTTCATGTCCATCATGTTCCCGACTATTTTTGCATTGGGCATTAAAGAACTAGGCGAAGAAACAAAATTCGCCTCTTCCTTCCTGGTGATGTCGATCATTGGTGGCGCTGTGATTCCATTGTTGATGGGCCAGATCTCAGACAAAACAGGCAGCATGCAGATCGCATATATTGCACCGTTATTGTGTTTTATCGTTGTGTTGTATTTTGGATTGACGGGATACAAGATCATCCCGCAACCCAAACCCATTTGAATCATCTGAAATGAAAAGGTATTGTCTTGCGCTTGATTTAAAAAATGATCCCGGCCTGATCGCAGCATATGAGCAGCGGCACAGCGAAGTATGGCCGGAAATAAAGCAAAGCATCCTGCATTCAGGAATACGGCAAATGGAAATTTACCGCGTGCAGAACCGGTTGTTCATGATCATGGAAACCGTGGACGATTTCAGTTTTGAGCGCAAGGCATCCATGGATGCGGCCAATGTGCTGGTGCAGCAATGGGAAGAACTGATGTGGAATTATCAGCAACCGCTTCCATTTGCCAAGTCCGGCGAGAAATGGATGTTGATGGAGAAGATTTTTGAATTGACTGGCGGCGAGTGGTGAATGGCAAGTGGCGAGTAGCGAGTGGCGAGTAGTGAATAGCTGGTAAAATCTCTATAATTTACCAGCCACTCGCCACTAGCTACTCGCCACTAGCCACCACCCACTCGCTACCACCCACAAACCAAACACCATGGATCTACAA
>DATHGW010000069.1:0-2321 GCA_035317445.1 Puia sp. | reverse complement strand
CAGGGATCTAGACAACAACTCAATAATAGAAGGTGATATCTGCATTGTAGGCGCCGGCGCGGCTGGCATCAGCATGGCCATGGAATGGAATCATTCGAAACATAAAGTGATCCTGCTTGAAGGCGGTGGGTTTGAATATGATGACCGGGTGCAGGAGTTATATACAGGAAAGACCACGGGCATACCCTATTTCCCGCTGAAAGCGATCAGGCTGCATTATTTTGGTGGTACAACCGGGCATTGGGCCGGCTTCTGTTCAACCTTTGACGAGATTGATTTTAAAAAAAGGGACTGGGTTCCGCATAGTGGCTGGCCCATCAACAGGAAGGACCTCGACCCCTTTTACGCAAGAGCCCATCCGATCATTGACCTCGGACCATATGAATATGATGCGGCTTACTGGATGAAACAATATCCTAACTCGAAACCCCTGCCATTGGATGAAAAAATTGTATGGAATAAAATGTGGCAGTTCAGCCCGCCAACGCGTTTTGGTACCAAATACCGTGATGCTATTGTACAATCGAAGAACATCCATCTGTATACGTATGCGAATGTTGTTGACATCAGGGCCAATGATCCCGTAACGGCCATCAGGGAGGTTACTGTTAAAAACTATGCCGGAAAACAGCATACCATTAAAGCAAAATATTTTGTGCTGGCCTGCTGCTCGGTTCAGAATGCCAGGCTATTGCTGGCTTCCAATCAACAGACGGCTAAAGGGCTTGGCAATGATCATGACCTCGTGGGCCGCTTCTTCATGGAGCACCTGGAAATGAAATCAGCTGAGCTTTGGCTTGCCCAACCGGACGCGCTACAGTTCTATATGTGGGAAACTTTGGGAACAACAAAACCCAGGGCTGAACTCGCGATCAGCGAAGCCCAACAAGCAGAACACAAAATATTGAATGGTACCGCATCGCTGGTGCCGTTAAGCCAGGGCAGGAAATCCAGGGCTTTTATTGACATGTATAGAAATGAAAAAAACAAAACTGATTTTGGACAATTCAGGGATACGTCTCAGCATGTGGATCCGAAAGATGCGCCAAAGGACCTGTCGTACATGCTTCACACGAGAATAGAACAATCGCCGAATCCCAATAGCCGTGTGACCCTCGACACGGAAAAAGATTCCCTGGGCATGCCAAGGGCATCCCTGAACTGGGATCTGATCCCATTGGAAAAAAGAAGCATGAGGAAAATCTACGAGATCATCGGACAGGAACTGGGCCGTGCCTCCAAGGGAAGGATCAGGTTGCTGGATTATCTGCGCGAAGAGCAGGACATGACTTGGCCAAAGTCTACCGGCGGCGGCTGGCACCACATGGGCACAACCAGAATGAGCAGTGACCCCAAACAAGGTGTAGTGGATGCCGATTGTAAAATACATAGCCTGAACAATTTATTTGTGGCTGGGTCTTCATGCTTCGCCACGGCTGCAGCGCCAAACCCTACACTTACTTTGATTGCGCTGACGCTGAGATTGTCGGACCATGTGAAAAAATTGATGGGCTAGGATTGATGTATTTTCAGATTCCTTGCTTTGTCAACTCATTGTCTATTGTTCGCCAGAGGGATAATGGATTGGCATTTTGAAGTTCTTCCGGCAATAATCCATCAGTCCAGTTCTGGAAACACACAGGCCTGGCGAATCGTTTGATGCCATCGGCGCCGACCGACGTGAAGCGGCTGTCGGTTGTAGCGGGAAATGGGCCGCCATGCTGCATGCTGAGGCAAACTTCCACTCCCGTTGGCACGCCATTGAGTATGAATCGTCCGCAGATATCCTGTACAGCTTCCACGAGCGCTGGATGATCACGGACATCTTTTTCTGTTGCTATCAGCGTGCAAGTCAGTTGACCCTCCAGATGCTGTGCCACGCTCAACATTTCTTTTTCATCGTCACAACGGATGACCAATGAATAAGGACCAAATACTTCCTGGTGCAAGACGGGATTATTTAAAAATGCCTTCGCGGAAGCCGAGGCAATCGTCGGTGAGCCTTCATTTTCTCCGGCTGAAGTGGCTGATTGGGCCACTGTAGTAACATCTTCCTGCTTTAACGCAGCAGCCCGTTTTTCAACATAGCTTCTGGCGATCCCGGGATGTAACATGGCAGCAGGTGCAACCTTTTTAATTTCACTTCCCAGCGATTCGATAAAGTCATTGAGGTTTTTCCCTTCGATGCCGATGACAAGACCAGGATTGGTGCAAAACTGGCCTACGCTAAGCGTGATCGAAGCCCCATACATTTTAGCGGTCTCTGTGACAGACTCGCCGAGTTTTTGTGGAAGGAGAAAAACAGGATTTATGCTGCCCAT
>DATHGW010000068.1:0-4430 GCA_035317445.1 Puia sp. | reverse complement strand
GGGCTGCTGCCTCCAAAAGATTCATAAGGTTGCAGTATGCCGGATACAGAAGAATCGGCATCCTGCAGTTTGGAAATAGAACCGGCTGGCAGCGCCGTATCGAGGCGCAGTTTATCATTTTCGTCTGCATTGGTAAAGGTTACGCGCATAGCCTGCGCATAGATTCCCATCAGTTCACTGACCGCCGCGGTATTGCACGGCATCGAAACCCGCAGCCAATAGAGTAATCCGGGCAGGATCGTATTGTTGTTGCTGATATTTCCGGGGATGGAAAATTTTACGATGCCCGATGTGGTTAGTCCGTTTGTTGCGTCGGCTACAATCTCAAAACCTTTCCGCAGTTGTTTCCACCGGTTATTTTCAAGGTAATACCAAACGGGTGGCTCACGTTCTGATTCTGAATCGGCCGTTGCTTCAGCAAACTGTAAAAGCAGGCTCAGGCTCTCGCCCGGAACCAATGCTTCGAGACCGATATAAAAATTTCCTTCATCACAAAAGCTCGGGAACAACATGGCGCCCAGTTCTAATTCTTCGCTCTTATAGGTGCCCTCATAAGGATACAGGTGAATCAGATCGATGTTGGCACTGGTTGCAGTAGCGGTATAATCCAGTGCGATGGATTTCATGATCGGGGTCCAGGGTTCATTCGGGATCACTGCCTGGAATTTATCGCTGTTGCTAATGAGATCCTTAACAGAATTGATCTCAGATTTCAAAGAAACGACGTCGATCTTTAAATTGCCGCCGAAGGGAGCGTTGGCCAGAATCTTTCTGATCGCGTCGGCATTCGTCGCACTAATCACTCCGGATAATCCTGATCTCGACGCTATTCTGTTCGGATCGTTTACATTGGATCTCACTTTTTCTGCCAGATTGCTGGCATCATTCATATCATTTTGAATCGAATTGGTATTAAAAACAATCAGATTGCCGCTGAACTGGTCGTAATAGATGGCGCCCTCAATTTTTCCATCCGGCAGTTTTCCAAGCGCCATCATCTGACGGGCAAGCACATAGGAATATTCTTTCGCGCAAAAATCCTGCACCTGCAGATTCATCCGGATGAAACCATCCCGCACGCTCACTTCATAGCGGTCTGCTTTATTTTTATTGAGTTTATACCGTTGAGCCAAAGGAAAAAACTCTTTCTTCAGGAAAATGGTCTGCTGACCTGGTACCGGGTTACAGATGGGAAAGTTATTGTTATCAAAAAGTCTCCGGTCGTGATAAGCTTGTGCCATGATGGTCACATCCGTAGTCGTCGGCGCAGTGTGCTTGAGTTCTCTTTTCCAGGTTCCATCTTCCAGCACGGCGATATTGATCAGGAACCGGTTTTGATCCAATCCAAACTGGCTGCCCTGTTTCACATACCCTTTGTAATAATCCCAAAAGCTAAGGGGAAGATCTTTCCAGTCGATGTTCACACAAATCCGATCCCACTGTTTCAACAATATTTCGCGGCTGCCGATATAAAAATTAGGTCCGATCAAATTCAGGTTGCCGAGGGCATTTAAGGGGGGCGCTGGAGTTTTGATATCAAAGTCAATGATCTCGGGCCGGGTGCCAAAGGGATATACGGGTGCATTCACATCCTGCAGACTCTCGTCGTTCTGCACCACAAAGTTTTTCAACCCGCAAACCTCCACATGTATGGTTGTGGCGGCACTGGCTTTCACATCCCGGAAGAAATGATAGAGAGAAACCTTTTGCGTTTTGTTTTCAAATGGTCTTTCGCAGCAGGCGGCATTTTTATCCCGGCAGCTATCTGCCGGAATTTCGAACTTGATCTTATCATCCAGTTCTACTTTCACGAGTGGTAACTCGGTTTGCAGATCTTCTTTTAGCAGGGCTGCGTTGTAAAATCCGATTTTATCCTGGTCCGGAAGTATCGTTGCCACGATTTCTAATGTGAACTGGCCGGTGGCAATGTTGAAGTTTTTGAGATCCAGCAAAAGCTGATCGTTCATCGGCTTCAGCCATCCCTGTTCACCACTGAAGAGGACATTCATGGCTCTGCGGGGATAAATTTCATCCTTCATGATGGCCTGCTCAATCAAACTAAACTTGTTATTATATTCAGTTGCGGTGAGGGTTGTTTCAAAACTATACTCATCCCTTCCGCAATAGCAGAGATCCGGGTCCTCCTGTTCGCCTGCGGCGATATTTGCCTTACCCGGTCTTTTAAAATGGATCACCAACAGTTCCTCCAGTTTTTTTTGGAGTACTGCACTTATACCTTTTTTTACCAGGGCAGCGATGATGGGCCGGTTCAAATAATAATAGGTATTCAGTAAGGTGGTTTTGACTTCGGTGAAAAAAACGGGTGAAGGAAATGATGGCAGACAGGTGTTTTGGCTTGAAACAAGGGGAGGAGGAAGATATATCGCTGATCTCGACCCGTCAACTGGTTTGTCATCACAACAGGGATTGGCAACGTTCTTTACCGGTTGCAGCGATGCGCAATAATTGTTCAACACCTGACAGGGGATGCTGATGGTTATCGTTCTTTTTCCTTCCTGCAGGTAAAGGACTGGCGAGGCCATCACGAACCCAAGACGGGCGGCCGGATAAGGGTAAAGAAAATGATTCTCTGGGTCGCGGTACTTACTCCATTTGGCACCCAGCGTGGCCCGTGAGGAAGGTTCGGCAAAGGGTTTGTCAATGCCGTCTGCCATGGTGGCATCGGGTGCAATATGCACGCCTTCCACTGTGGAGAACGTGCTGCAAATTTGACGTTGATTGGCGAACCGGACAGGAGCCTGTTGCAGGAATAAGGTTCGCTGATCCTTCACCGTGGTTTTATTGACTACGATCTCCTCATCAGTAGTAAAAATGATATCGGCTTTGAGGGCATCCTTACCATCCTTAAAGGCAATTCCCTTTTTGAGCAGGTATTTGTCCAGCTGCTTCTGGATTTCGATAACCAGGTGGGCATGGTCTGCCTGGGCTGGTTTTGGTTTTAACTGAAGAACCCGTTTGTAAAAAAAATCAAGATGTTTTTTTTCAAAGCTGTTCAGGTCATCCTGCAGGTGTTTGAATAAACTAAGGAAGGAAAAGAGGAGCGCGAGATGCGGGGGATGATTTTCCTGTAACTCTTTTTTTAAGGGAAGCAGGCTTAACGCCAGTCCCATGTTTGCAGCGGTTGAAAATAATTGTAAGGCATCCTGGACAGTCTGCAGTAGCTGATAAATATTTTTGTACAATCCAAGCAGCTTTTTGTAATAAGTATTTCCGGCGGCCAGGTAACTGGTATCTTCTGCAGCCAGATCTGAAGCGGTCAGCATCCATACCGGATTGGCAGCAATACCGGTAAAATCAATGGCTTTCGTTCCGAATTTATTGGTAGCGGCATTGGCATAAGAGATTAAAAGTTTCAGCGCTGAACCCAGTTTGCCTTTCATCAAAGTTTCCATCACCGGTTCCAGGGCCGTGTCCTTTCCTATTACCTGTTGTTGCCAGTGATCTATTTTTTTGATGAGTACGAAAAGAGATCGCAACAGCAGGAACGAACCTGATTTGGAGGGATGTTTCAGAAATCGTTTACGGTAGGCAAGGATTTTTTTTTCGGTTTGTTTTTTATTGTATTTCGCAATCGTGGCCAGGGTAAAGGGCAGGCTTGAAGAAAAGAATGAATGCCAGTCGCTGATCTGTAAGTACTCATCATAGTACTGAATATGCCGGGACAGTTGCACAAAGAAATTCAGCAAATCAGCCAATGATCTGTCGTCAATGGAGGTTTTGCTGTTCAGCAGTTCAGGATCGATCCTGTCCCGCTGACTGGTGCCGGGATCATTTTTAAACGGATGGATTAGTTTTTTACAATCGATCATACCGCTTTATTAAATTGGTTTTACCGCTTCATTTTTATAAAAATCATACACGTAGTTAAACCTTGAATTGGTACCCGGAATGGTATAACTGATATCGATGAGAAATTTCCCTTCGAGGTTATCTACGGACCCGGCGTCGGTTACTTCGATGGTTTCAACCACAATTCTCGGTTCATAGTACAGGATCGAATGGGCAACCCGTTCTTTGATATATCCGATCGTAGTACTGTTCAGTCCTTCAAATACATAGTCATTCAGATTGCATCCATAGTCGGGCTGCATCACTCTTTCTCCCTTTGTGGTGGAAAGAAGAATGAACAGGCTTTGTTGAATGTCTTGTTCATCGCTTACCATTTCCACCGTGCCTGTGGCGTTGTTGAATGTGGGTGGAAACGACCAGCCTTTGCCCAGAAAACTATTTTTACTATTGTCCATATTAACCTCCGATTTGAACTGTGGGATAGCCTGCTACAATGACACCACCGTGAGCCGTGAGATCGCCCTGTCTGGCGGCGGGTCTTCCGCCGATCAGTACCGTGGCTGATCCTTGTACAATGCTGTCTGGCGGACCGGTACATACCAGCAGATCTCCGGTAACGG
>DATHGW010000067.1:0-2082 GCA_035317445.1 Puia sp. | reverse complement strand
AGCATAGATGCGATGATCCAGGGAGCAAAGCCTGTTCTGTTCATCATACCACCACGTCCACCTCCGCCCCTGCTGATCAGAATGAGTATCACAATAACAAATATGATGATTCCTAAAATACTTCCTCCTCCTCTTCCGCTTCCGCGACTGCGCTGGTTGTACCCTTCTGGCGCTTTATACTGTCCTGCCGCCGCCTGGATGATGGCATCTGCAGCCAGATCGAAACCCCGGTAATAATTAGCATCTTTGAAATTGGGGACGATTTCATTTTCCACAATTTCTTTCGCGGTGATGTCTGGCACCGAACTCTCCATCCCGGAACCCGTTGCAATAAAAACTTTATGATCCTGTATGGCGGCCAGGATGACGACGCCATTGTTTGTTTTTTTGTTACCCACACCCCATTTCCTTAAGATGGCCAAAGCTGCATCGTCAATGGCGTTGCTGCCCAGGCTTTGAACGGTTACCACGACGATCTGAACGGAAGTGCTGTCGTCATAGTCCACCAGTTTCCTTTCCAATGAAGCAACCTGGTCAGGCGTCATCACATGCGCATAATCATTAACCAGCCTTGGCGGATTCGGTGGCTTGCTGCTGATTTCTTCAATGGTCTGGCCAAAAGCAAAGTGAGCAAAAAAAGATAAGAATATTATCCAGAGCGTTTTTTTCATGAATACCTAACTGGTCTTTAAATTGATTATCGGCCGAAAACAATATCGTCTGCCAATTCATTTTTATCTGTCCCGCGGTCATAAGGAAAATGAAGTCGCAATGCTTCGCCAATATCTGCTATGATTCTGGCAATAGCTTCTGCGTAGGTTTCCTTGCCCATATGCGTAAGAATCTTTTTCACCTTCTCGTTCCAGAACGCATCCCCCACTTTTTCATGAATGCCCTTGTCGCCATACAAGGCAAGCTGTTTGTCCTTGATGGCAACATATACCAACACCGCATTGCGTTGGGCTGTCTGGTCCATCTTGAGCGACCAGAAGATTTCGGAGGCCCGGTCCACCGGATCTACAAAACGGCAGCGGCTTTCTACAAAGACACGAACCTCGCCACTGGTTTGTTGTTCGGCCAGCCTGATCGCCTGCACGATCTGATTTTTTTCTTCAGCAGTAAAAAAATCCTTTTTGGAAAAAAATGGAATTCTCAATGAAAATAATTTGAACAAATAATCAATCAAAACTTAACTTCCGGAGCGGTCTCAGCTCCCGGCTCACTGGTAAATCCTTCCTTGGGTTTAAATCCAAACAAGCCGGCCACTACGCTCGATGGAAATCTCCGCTCCAACATATTATATGAAGCAACCGCTCCATTGAAATCATTCCTGGAAACCTTTATCCTTCGCTCAGTGCCTTCCAGCTGGCTCTGCAGGTACAGGAAATTCTTTGTCGTTTTCAGGTCAGGATATTTTTCAATGACCCCAATGACCCGGTTAACTGAATTGGCCACTTCGGCCTGGGCCTGCTCCTGTTTCTTATAATTCTCTGCGCTTACTCCCGTTGCAGTCACGGAAACCTGCAGTGCTTTCGACCTTGCTTCAGCTACCTGTTGCAGGGTTTGCTTTTCAAAATCAGAAGAACCTTTTACGGCTGAAACTAAATTCGGTGTCAGGTCCAGGCGGCGTTGGTATGCATTCTGAAGGTTGCCCCAGGTCAGTTTTACATTCTCATCCTGTTTCACCAGCCTGTTATACGTGGTGCCCGTATAAATGGCGACTATAACGAGTATGGCTATCACAAATAGCCATACTTTGTTGATTTGCTTCATGAACAGTTAGATTAAAACTTGACTTCAGGCGCTTTTTCGGAACCAGGATCTGCTGTGAACCCGGTTTTTGCCTTAAAGCCAAATATCCCCGAAAGCAGGTTCATTGGAAATGACCTCACTTTTACATTGTAATCGTTCACAGCGGTATTGAAATTATCCCTGGATGCTTTAATGCTGTTTTCAATCGACTCCAGTTGATGTTGCAATTCCTTGAAGTTCTGTGTTGCTTGCAGTGTGGGATATGCTTCGGCCACGGCCAGTAACCTGCCCAATGCACCGCTTAACTGTCCCTGTGCCTGTTGAAACTGG
>DATHGW010000066.1:0-4255 GCA_035317445.1 Puia sp. | reverse complement strand
CCCTGCCGGGCTCCTGTTCGGAATGACTTTTGGTCCCTGAACCAAAACATGATGTGTGGCTTTTGCAATACAGCCTCCCGGGCTTTGTACGATCAAAATGGGATCATAGGAACCAGGAACATTATAGTATTTGACAAACGACAATTGATTGGTTTTATCAATACCTCCATCCCCATAGACCCAGGTAAGGGAATCGTAGTACCTGCCGGTAAATGTGAATGTGATCGGTGCAGGTGGGCATTTTATTAACGTATCACTGAGCGTAAAACTTGCCGTTGGAGTATCGATCAATACCGTTTTTGTCATGGAATCCTTGCAGTTGTAAAAATCCACGGCCCGAAGGATCACATTATGCGTGCCGATGGCGCCATAGGTTTGAACAGGCGGATTATTGCCCGTGTACACATTTCCGTTTCCAAAATCCCAGGAATAAGTAGGACTAAAACCTAAGAACGAGGTATTGACGAAAGAAACATTCGCACCCGGGCAAGACATTGAATCAGGATTGGCGAAACTGGCTTTAAGACCGGATATCGCAATATAGTTGCCCTTAAAGACACTGTCGGCACAACCCGATGCGTCTGTTACCTTGAGGCTGACAGAAAATATACCCTGACTATTATACAGATGTGAAGGGTTTGAAATATTCGAGCTTGAACCATCTCCAAAATTCCAGGTCCATTGGGTAATGCTGTTGACGCCATCCGGCACCGACTTATCTGCGAATCCAATCGTCAGGGGCTTGCAGGAAATGGTATCGCTGGCCAGCAGTCCAGCAACAGGGCCATTGATTTTGACCAGGTTGGGTTTAGATACTGAATCCGCGCAACCAGTGCTATCAATAGCAACCACTTTCACGGTATAGCTTCCGGCTACAGTGTAAATATGCCCCCAGCTTTGACTGCTGACAATGCCTGAGTTGGTGCCATCACCAAAATCATATATATAGAATTTATTTTTCGGATTGTTAACGACCGTTATGAAAATAGTAGAATTTTTACAGGCCGAAGGCACACTTGGAGAAAAATCGACCTTTTCGAGCACGTTGACGAGCTGAGTGCTCGTGTTGAAACATCCGGAAGCAGACCCTACCTTCAGACGAACGGTATATGATTGCGTAACATTAGGATAGTTGTGTGCAGGTGGGGCGGCGCCAAAAAAATGAAGTGATCCGTCTCCAAAATCCCAATCCCAGGAATTCGCTCCTGTGGAAGAGTCGGTAAAAGTATACAGCGTCTTGTTACTACAATTGAAACTATATACGAATTTTGATAATGGCGGATTTACCGTGATATAATTGGTCACGGTTTTAATATCATAACAACCCTTGTTATATGCCGTTAATTGTACGGTATAAATGCCCGGTTTAGAATAAGCGTAAGATGTATTCTGGGCACCCGACGTATTTCCATCTCCAAAATTCCAGAGCCACTGGTCTGCACCTCCCGTTGAAAGGTCTGTAAAAGTTACGGCGTTTCCAACGCAAACGGTCGTTGGGGCAGCAGTGAAATTTGCAGTTGGTTTTACTGATCCGATTTTTACTGTACCCGTATCCGTCGCGGTGCAGCCGCCATTGCTGGTGATGGTCAATTTTACTTTAAATACGCCCGGACCATATACTTGAGAAGGAGGTATAGCGCCGATGAAAGTATTTCCATTACCGAAATCCCAGGAATAACTGGCAATCCCATCTACAACTGTATCTGCAATGATTGGTGAAAAGGTAGAAGGAGCGCAACCATAAGCCGGAAGGTCAGTAATTCTGACTTTAGGGGCCAGAACCTGCACGAATTGATTTTTTGTTATGGAATTGTTGCAACCCACGGCATTCGATGCAGTCAGGGTAACGTTAAAATTTCCATACGTTGTATAAGTATGAGACGGGTTTGTTCCCGTCGCAGTTGGCGTTCCATCTCCGAAATCCCAGGTCAATGTACCTCCATTCGTTGACTGATCCTGGAAGTTTACCGTCAGGGGCGGCTTGCAACTTACTGTGCTGGTAAGTGCTTTGAAATTAGCAACGGGTGGACTTACTACTTTAATGATTTTATTGGCTGAATCTGTACATGTGCCATAATTGTTGATCAGGGTGACCGGGTAAGAACCTGTTCCAGCATAACTATGGGTGACGCTGCTTCCGGATAAGGTATTTCCATCGCCAAATTTCCAAATTGATGATCCGGGCTGGGGGTTAGAAGTGCTTTGGAAAAACGCAACTGCATTTACACACACACTGTCTGGAACCGACATACTGGTCACGACGCTGGCCGCAGTAATAACAAAGGACTGTTTGACTGAATCAGTACAGCCCTGGGAACTTATCGCCGTCAACCTGATATTATAGGTTCCCGGGGCTATATAATTATGTGGTGGTGGGCTTGGAGAAGCAGAACTACTTCCAGCCCCGAAATCCCAATTATAAGTCAGTGTTGGCGGTCCCGTTGTATTATTCGTCAGATTCACAGCAGTTGGAGGTTTGCAGCTACCCGTGACAGTTGCATTGAAACTCGGTGCAACGCCCCCGTTCACATCGATGTATTTAATTTTTGAAAGACTGCCGGAACAATTGAAATTGTTTTTTACTACAAGTGTAATGGTGGTTTGTGTAGAATTGGTATAGGTCCAATTAGGGTTCTGAACATTCGTAATGGTAGGTCCTAAATCCCATGTCCAGCTGCTAATAGTGGCACCAAATCCTCCTGCTGAAGAAAGATCCGTGAACTGCACCGGAAAGGGAAAACAACCCGTTGAATCATTCGCCTTGAAATTAACGACGGGCGTAGGATTGATGGTTATTTGTTTGGTAATTGTGCTGCTGCCACTGGAATTGACCACAGTCAGTCTGACCGTAAAAGTGCCTGGCGCATTATATGATACCGGGGGAAATTTTTGTGGACCGGCAGGAATTGAACTGGGTGAGGCGGTCGGCGTGCCAAAATCCCAGGCCCAGGTTGTTGTTGGATCTGAAACATTCGTGGAATTGTCTGAAAAATTCACCACAACCGGATTACAATTTGTGGACGCATACAGATAGTTGAAATCCGCCACAGGCGCCTGCCCTTGCACAGCAAAAGTCAGCAACAGGCCAGCAAAAGGAGTTAAAAGTAGTTTTCTGTTCAACGGATGGGTGGTTTTAATTTCATATATCTTCTATACGTATTCTATACGCGGTTTTCAGAGGGACAGCACAATTCCTCCTCAAAGATATTTGAAGAATAGGATATTGGTTATCGGGATTAAAGGGTACAAAGGACCAGAAATTTTGGATTCTGGGCCCTGGTTATAACAGATTAAGGACTACATAACGCTTAATCTTTTCCAAAATTGCTCTTAGATGCCTGGTCAGCTTACAAATACACAACAATAGGTGTTTCTGATTAGACGATTCAGACGCGTCTTCCTGTGCTTTATTATGCTCTCGTGCGGCGCATCAATCCGGAGATCCGATACATCCTTCTGCGATTGATTTTCATGGCATTTGCGACTAAAAATGAGGCCTTTATATGGGGTGTGTGTTTGGAGCAGGCTTATTGTTTATGCAGGTTCAGCACATTCGTGCTGGTATCGATGGTCGTGTTGGCTGCAACAGAATCAGGATAACTGTCTGTAATTTTCCAGGTGTGATTTAATTTTTGCAATGGATCGCCTGCGCTGGGAAATTCGGAAGTAATCGTCCTGGTATTAATGTCTCCCGACCAGGTTCCCTGTTCCGCAACCCCTGAATTGGTACCGCTGACCGTGCCATTGCTGTTGAACTTGAAGACATATCCGGAAAAACTGCTGGTAATATCTGTTCCGTTATCGAGATACCTGGTAACGACCCATGTACCGTTGGTGATCAGGCTCACCAGCGCATTTTGCTGTTGTTGCTCGATGTATTTTTTGCAGGAACCTGTGGAAATGCTGGCAAACAGGAGAAATATAAGTACTGTTTTTTTCATAAGATGATAGGATATCCGCTTTAAAGATCGTACATTTTTCTGTATTTATCAAGCAGGTATTGCAGAAAATATTGAATATTCAGGGTCTCCCCGGTTGCCTTCAGACAGAGTTCTTCACTCGTAAATAGACGACCGGACTGGTAAATACGTTGCCCTAGCCATTGCAACAGGTTTTCTGTTTGCCCTGACATTATTTGCGAGACAAGTCCGGGGATCTGCTTTTGGGCGGCAACAAAAAATTGGGCCGCGTAGAAGCTTCCGAGGCTGTAGGTGGGGAAATATCCGAAACTGCCATGACTCCAATGCACATCCTG
>DATHGW010000065.1:0-5016 GCA_035317445.1 Puia sp. | reverse complement strand
TTGTAACCTTTCCTCAATGGCGGCGCGGCGAGATATATTCAATTGATTATCGGTTTTCATCCCCTTCGCTATTTTTTCAGCGTCAGAAGATTTCCGGCCGCGAAGAATGGAATCAGCTGGTTTGAACTGTTTGGCAGAACCATCCATCAAATTGCCTGCCGGGCTGATCTTCGCCTGCCGATCTTGCTTCATGTTGTTTTGTTCAGGTACTCTACTAAGGATCATATATGCTGCAATGGACGAACAAAGGATCAACGACAGAATCAACAACCTCCGGCGCCAAAAAATAAATCGCCTGCGGTCCTTGTCTTTCTTTTCAAGTATCTTTTGCCACATATTCCCCGGAACCTCTGAGCTGTGGTCCTTCAGTTTGTTTTTGAAAAAAGCGTCAAATTGATTTTCAGCCATATTTACTTTCTGATTAGTTGTATATTGTTAATATTTTCCTGCAATAATTTTCTTGCTTTTGACAACTGGCTCCTGCTGGTAGCCGGCTTGATCCTAAGCAGTTGTGCAATTTCATCGTGATTATACCCTTCCATGACAAACAGATTGAAGACCATGCGGTATCCATCGGGCAATTGACTGATCAGTTTCAGCAGGTCTTCTTCATTCAGGTTTGACAGGACTTCCGGATCCACAAATGCCTTTGTGCTGTTCTCCTCCCTGATTTCTTCAAAATGAAAGGGGTTTCTTTGCAACAGTCTTAGCGCGCAGTTGACCGCAATGCATTTCATCCAACCTTCTAACGAGCCTTTATGCCTGAACTGGTGTATGTATTTGAATGCCCTGATGAAGGCTTCCTGCAGGATGTCTTCGGCTTCCTGCCTGTTTCGGGCGTAGCGAAGACAAATAGTCATCATGCCGCCTGCAAATAGCTCGAAAAGCATCCGCTGGCTGGTTGAGTCATTCCTGATGCACCCTTTGATCAGTTCCTGTTCAGTCAATACTTGTTGGTTGAGAAATCCTGCAATGGAGAGATACATAATCCCATACAAACGCTGCCTGGCTTAGCAAGATGGAGTAAATACTTTATAATATCGCGTGGAGTCTTAAGTATTGTAACAACATGATGGTTTTTGCGTCCCTGATCTCACCTGAATCGATCATTCCGAGCGCCCTATTGAAATCGAGCTCTAGCACTTCGATGTCTTCCTGCTCATGTTCAATGCCACCGCCTGCAGTTACTTTCATTGATCGGGCATATTCGGCGATAAAAAAATACAGAATTTCTGTTACGGAACCGGGCGACATATACGACTCAAATATTTTCTGCACCTTAGAAACTTTGTATCCTGTTTCCTCTTCTGTTTCTCTTTTAATGCAATCTTCGGGGTTGTCTTTGTCAAGCAATCCGGCACAGGCTTCGATCAGCATACCGTCGGGATTTCCATTCAGGTAGCTGGGCAGACGGAACTGCCTGGTCAGGATCACAGTGCCATTTTCCTTATTGTACAATAAGATCGTGGCGCCATTGCCCCTGTCATAGGCCTCCCGGCTTTGCTTTTGCCATTCCCCGTTTTTTTTCAGGAATTCATAATCGATCTTTCGAAGCACGTACCAGTTGTCGGAGAGGATTGCCGTATGCAGGTTTCGGATTTTGTGTTCCAAGGCTGAATTATTTTTTGTGAAACAGAAATGAAATGAGTCGGGGTGTCTGGCTCCGGTCTTCGTCATCAAACCACTCCTGCAGGAGATCACAGCTCAGACCGTTTTGTCTCGCCGCCCCAAAAAAATCAGATACATGGTGGATGAAATATTCGAGCTGCGTGGTATTCCCTTCCAGCTCAAATCTTGCACCGCTGCCCTGTATTTGTTTATACGGATGGAATTCACAGAGATAAAATTGGCCGCCTGCGTTTAAACTTGCCGCTACCTGCTGAAAGATAAAACCAATATCCTCAATATGCTCCAGTACGAGGCTGCAGGTGATGAGGTCTGCTTTTCCAAATATCCACGGTCTTGTGATGTCGCCCTGTTGAAAATGGATCTGATCAGCATGAATTTTTTCCTTTGCTTCTTTCAGCATGGCTTCAGAAAAATCAACGCCCGTTAATTTGTCGCTTTTTTCGGCTAACCATGCCGTATTTTTTCCCGTACCACAGCCGATTTCCAATATCTTGCTAAAATGAGCATTCGCCAACACCGACCTGATCGCGAGCGCTTCCAGGTCCCTCGTCTTGTTTACCACGCTGTCGTAGGTTTTTGCCCAATGATTGTACGCATCCCGCGTTTCCATATACACCATTTGAATTTTTTTCATCTGGGTTTGCCCAGCCAGAGCAGGCTATGAATGATCAGTGAATCCTGCGTTGCATTGTCAAATGTAAAAGATAATTCCTTATTGGTCTTGTGTTCGTAGTCCATGTCATTGTGACCCATATTAAAATAGATCATGTTGAATTTTTTATTTGTCCAGGCCACGGGATAATATCCGCTATACCAGATTTCATGTGGTTTGGGACCGGTTCCGAGTGGAAAGCTCGTGGAATCGATGGATAACAGAATGTCGATATCGGGATTTTTCCGCAGGTCATTGGTCCAGCGGTACCATTCATTTGGAGCGGAGCTAAACGTTGCCGGAAGCCCTTTGGTGGCCGGATGCAGCGGATCTTCCACGCGCAAAACGGCCGATGTGGGTCTCCAGGTATTGCTTCCGTATTGGCCCGATCCTAAAAACAGGTTGTGATACCAATCCCAGTCCTGCGGATAAGCAGACGGTGTCAGCGCGAAAGCTGAGAAATGAAATCCCATCCAGCCGCCGCCATGTTCCATAAATTTTTGAAAGGCTTCCCTTTGCTTTGGCGAATCGGGCCTGGTATCTAAAAAAAGGACCACCTGGTAATTGGCCAGAAATGCATCATTGAGTTTACTCCAATCATTGGTTGAATCATAACGGAAATGATATTTGTCTGCCATCATCGGGAACCATTTGTTGGCTTCGTGAACAAAACTAATATGCGCCAGGTCCTGTTTGGCAGTATAAAAAGCAATCACTTTGAATTGCGTGGAATTGGTTTGAGCCCGGATGGAAGAAAACAAAATACAGGAGAGGGCGATGGAAATCGGGACAACGGATCTTTTTTTGGAAGCGATGCGGGTGATCATGAACATGCAATGGGTTTAAATTGGTTTGGTTGATAAAATGGAGACTGATATGTAGTTGAATGAAGAAGCTCGCATGATAGGATACAAAAATAAGGGAAAAAAGCCCCCGCCCGGCCCCACCCCGACCCTCCCCAATAGGGAGGGTGTTCTCTTTCACAATGTTTCTGAAAAAAATTCCAGGACCTAGGAATATTCTTGTGAATGGTTGGTTATAGTACAAATGTTGAATTGGTAGTTATAATGGTTGTCCATGTACAACCGCACCGCTCCTTCCCTAATGGGGAAGGAGCAGGAGGATGGGGCTGTGGTCGAGTATCCTGTTATACGCCTCCGCCGCGGCCCCATTGCCCCAATCGTAAATGGTAAATTCGCCAATGCCAAGTCCGTTGCTGTCGGTTACTCCGCCATGGCCGTAATTTTCCATCATGAAGCCGTAATCTTTTGTGGAAAAGAAGGGATACACTTTTTCCCATTGAATTTTTGTGCTGGTGTTTTCGGGACAATACATCATGACAAAAGAAGCTTTCAGGGCGGCAATTCCGCGTTGGGTATATTCTTCTTTATTCAATGTCTTCCCGTATTCGATGATCAGCTCTGCGAACAGGCTTTGGCGTGAGTCGTTCCATTCCCCATCGGCGTTCATCACGCCAAATCCACCCAGGGCATGGATGGCGATAAAGGGCGGTTGCCAGGATGCCTGGTACATGAGCAGTTCATCCAGCGCGCGCTGGCCCCATTGCAAATATTTTTTTTCGCCGGTGATCTGAAAACTGCGGTAAAGGGCTTCTGCAGTCCAGTACATGGACAAAGTATTTTGCTTATACACGCCATTGCGGGTAATTTTCCTGTTCACCAGCGATTCGAATACTCGGCTGCAGGACCAGTATGTTTCGAAATCCTCCCATCTTCCGGTAAATAGAATTTGATTTGTCACGGCGTCCATCGCTTTTAATGCAGGGCCCAGGTATTTTCTATTTTTTGTAAGGTTATATAACTTCAACAGGAAACTGACCGACTGGGAAGTCTCCGGAGATTGCAACAGTACATCGACGGGTTTACCCGTAACCTCATTGATCCATGCGGGGAAAAAACCCTGTACATCCTGCAGGGTCAATAATTTATTTGCATAGCTGCTGGCATAGTCAAGCAGCCGCTGATCTTGTTCCAATTCCTGGTACCAGTTCAGCATTTGGTATGCCGTCCAGCTCATGTCGAGTATATGATAGGGAGACTGCGCAGCATTTCCCGTAACCGGGTTGCGGTTGGAATTGCCAAAATAATAGTGATCCCAACCCAGGGAGCGGTTGACCATTTCTCCGTTTTCCTTCGCCGTTTTCATGGGGGTGGCGATGACGCTATTGAAGAGACCATCTTTCTGCGGAAAGGACAGCGCCAGTTCTTTGGTCATATTGGCCTTATGCAACAGGGCGGAATCCTTTGTTCTACGGGCATAGCGGTATAGTCCTGATGCTGATCGCAGCGAACTGAACCAGGCCTGGTTCCAGATTGACCGGAATTCCCTCTCGTTTACTGGTCCCCGGTAGTTTGGACTTTGGGTAACATTGACGATAAAGACAGTGGCACCTACCATCTTTCCTTTGACCGGAAATTCCTGCCAAACAGTTTTTTCCCAATCGGAAAAGGCCCACTGGTAAGTGTGTTTCACGTAAGGTTCGAGATCATTTCCCAGCGGCTCATTCTTTTCAAATGCCGGTTTGCCCCAGCGCTTCCATAAAAATTCAAGTGGTCTTCGGAAAGGATCAGCTATATCGTCGGGCGTTTGATCCAATAAAAGAAAAAAGCCGAAGCTGAAAACCGGCGGGCGTATATGCTGCCCTTTGTCTTTTACAAAAAGCACATGCTCCTTCACCCTGCTTTTACTGACACCGATAACCAATTCGTTGGCGG
>DATHGW010000064.1:0-7513 GCA_035317445.1 Puia sp. | reverse complement strand
ACCTGTTTGACCAATACCGAAAGGAAATTTTACAATCCAAATTGCTGATGGTGGAAGGCAAACTGCAGCGTGAGGGCGAGGTGATCCATGTGATTGTAAGCCGTTGTTACAACCTCTCCAAATTGTTGCGTTATTTAACTGCCACCAACGATGAGCAGCTCCCCCTGCTAACCTTGTCACGTGCTGATGAAAAAACACTGGTCCCTGATCAGCGTGTAAAAACACAGGAACCCGAGACCAGCCAGGCAAAAATTTTTCCCGGGGGCAGAAATTTCAGATAAAAAACTGTTGATGGATAAATCCGAACGATATGATCTGGTTTTTCAATTATAGTCCTGTTCCTGCAGAAAAGCATAAGGATCAATAGAAAACCATTTTTCTTTCGGCGATGGATAATCCTAATTCTGGCGCAAGCATGTCTGACGGACATTGTCAACATCTTCTGCACTGACGCATGCTAGTCAGACCGGCTTGTGCCTTGGCGGGCTAATATTACTCAACATCGATCAATAAATCCTTTCTGCTAAAAAAACTCGTGGTCGTAACAACCAGCCTCTTGCAATGTTTACAATCAAATGGAATGGTAAAAAAGTGGCCAATAAAGTAATAGCAAGTCACTATTGGCACAAGCCGGTCTGACTTGCTCGCCTTATTGCAAAGCGATTGTTGATGACCGTCAGACACGCTTGCGCCAGTGTGTGTTTTTCCCGGGGGCAGAAATTTTAGATAAAAAACTGTTGATGGATAAATCCGAACGATATGACCTGGTTGTTCAATTATAATCCTGTTCCTGCAGGAAAGCATAAGGATCAATAGAAAACCATTTTTCTTTCGGCGATGGATAATCGCTCAGTTCAATCTCGAGGAATGACCTGGTTTCCCGGATCTGCCATAACCATAATTTTTTTCCTATCGTGAATTCGGGGTCAATTTCAGGGAGCATTTCTTTCAGCAGGCCATTCCAACATGCTTTTTGCAATTCTTCCATGTCGGAACCTTTTGCTTTGTTTTCTTCATCCCGTTCGCTCCATTCCCTGTGTGCGAAGCTGCTCGTTGTGACGAGCAATATTTCCTGTTGTGTAGCATCTGTTTTCATAACAAAAGATTTAGGGGTTTCTATATAATAGACGCAAAAAAGCAGGAAAAGTAACAAGCCGGGTACGGAAAACTCTGTTAAAAACGGATTTATTCTGTTCTGAGGCTTTTCTTGCCAGCAGAAGCTCATTCTGAGCGAAGGCTAGTAACAGGGTTCGCGGTTGCTGCGCTGATCGCCTTAAAGCTTACGGTGATCATGGCAATGATTACAGCCCCTGATCCCGCTACAACAAACACCCACCAACTGACATTCACCCGGTAAGCAAAATCCTGCAGCCACCGGTTCATCAAATACCACGCGATCGGTGAAGCAAAGACCAGTGCAATGATGACCAGTACCACAAAGTCTCTGCTAAGCATAGTGGTTATATTGGCAACCGTAGCGCCAAGTACTTTGCGGATCCCGATTTCTTTTGTGCGTCTTTCGGCAGTGAACATCGCCAGTCCGAATATACCCATGCAGGAAATGAATATGGTGATCAGCATGGCTACATTCATCAACCAGGCCGTATTGGTTTCCTGATCGTATAACCAGGTAATGGATTCGTCGAGGAAATGATAATTGAAAGGATCGGATCCGTATATTTTTTTCCACTGCTTTTGGATCAGGTCTATGGTAGATTTTGTAAAGCCTGCCTGTTTTCCTTTTGTAGCAAGTTTTATGGCAATGCCTTTTTCAAATTCCGGCATATGGGCAATCATTACGGGTTTCATGGGTTCGTGGAAAGAATTTTCAAAAAAATCGGCCACCACGCCCACAATGGGATAGTTTTTTCCATCCCACCAGACAATCGATTTTCCTATTGCCTCAACCGGTGTTGCAAATCCGAGGTTCTTAGCGCAGGTTTCGTTGATCAGGATTTCTTTGAGGCTGTCGCTGGGAAACATATTTCTTCCAGCCAATAATTTCATCTCGTAAAAAGGAACAAATCCTTCATTGGCCGGTTGCAGGGAAGCTTCCAGCTTTACGTCATCCTTCCCCTTATACTCAATGTTTGATGACATATGCGGGAAACCCATCGGTGCAAATGATTCCAAAATAACCCGATCCACACCGGGTATGCGCTGAATACTTTCTTTAAAAGCGAGCTCTTTGTTGCTATGGTCGTTCCAGTTCCTTGGAAGGGTAAGAATGGCGTCGGTTGAAAACCCTTTATAACTGTCATGCATATACCTGATCTGATTGCCTATGACCAGCGTCCCGATAATAAAAATCAATGAAACGGTGAATTGAAAGACGATCAATCCCTTTCTTAAATACCATCCCTGGCTTCCTTTGGGTCCTGCGCCCGTTTTCAGACTATCTACCGGTGAATTGCCAGAAAGCAATTTTGCCGGATAGATGCCGGACAGGAAAGTAGTGAGCAGGATAACGACGAGTAAAAAAATCAATGTGGAAGCATTCAGGACGAAGCTTACCCCCTGAGGAATAAATGAGCTGAACAAGGAAAGAACCGGTTTCACCGCTACTAATGAAATAGTTGCCGCAATCAGCACGAGCAGTAAGGTTTCCGTTAAGAATTGAAAGATCAGGCTTGTTTTATTGCTGCCCAGCACTTTTCGTATGCCCATTTCTTTCGCGCGCTGAATGGATTGCGCGGTTGACAGGTTGATAAAGTTAAATGCAGCAAGAAGTAAAATGAACAGGGCAACGCTCATTAATGCATATAATATCGGCAGATAGGCTTTTCTGAATCGATTGTCCCCATCATCCCCTCTATGAAAATCACTGGTGAAATGCATCGCGCTAAGCGGCTGAAGCCACATGCTTAATGTTGATCCGGGATTATTTAGTTTTACATTTTTTTTAATGAATTGGGCAAAGCGTGCATTAACCTGCGCGGCAGTAACTCCTTTAGATAGTTTAACAAAAGCCTGGGAACGATGGGGCTGCAGACTGCTCCAGTCTTCCGTGGCAATCTGGTTTTTCAGGAAACTATGTGTTGCCGTACTGATTGAAATGAAATCCCGAAAACCAAGATCGGTGTTTTTATCCCAGTCTTTGACAATACCTGATACCGAAACTTCGATCGAATCAGCGTATATAATTTTTCTGCCGATCATTTCGCTCAACTGTCCTTGACCAAAAAATTTGCGTGCCTCTTTTTCTGAGATCACTGCTTTGAATGGCTCATTTAATGCCGCCGCATCGCCGGCCAGCCATTGGTATTTAAAAATGTCAAAATATTGCGGTCCGGTTAAAATGCAGCCGGCTCCATCTGCATTCTGATCATCTTCACTAAATTTCTTTGCCGGTTTATTGCCATCCGGTATCTTGACATTGGTTCCAAACAGGTGAAAACCCGAAGCCGCTTCAAAACCCGGAATCCGATGCTGAAATCCAGCCACGTCCGAAAACGGGCTGTTCAGAAATCTTTTTTCTCCGTCCTCCCGGCTCACTTCACCAATAATGCGGTAAATGCGATCGCCATCCGGATGAAACCGGTCAAAGCTGAAATCATAACTGGTAATGAGGTAAATGACCAGACAGGCGCAGATGCCCAGGGCTAAACCAAGCACATTGATGATGCTGTACACTTTATGCCGGGTTATGTTGCGCCAGGCTATTTTGAAATAATTTTTAAGCATGCTGAGATATTTTTATCGGTTGGATGGAGAAATGAATCAAATTGATCACCAAAAAAATGCCATTAAATAAAATATTACAAATCAATGTATTGCTTCTGGCATATTATTCAGACTGTCCGGTTTTGATACGCAACATGTCCGTTGCAGGCAGTGCCTTACATTCACCACGATTGACGGCGCAATGAAAAAGCCCTTATTTATTCAATAAGGGCTTTGAATGCGATGTTGATGGAATCTTGATCAGAGACTCTTAATATATTTCGCGCTTCCCTCCATAACGGCGGGATCGGATTCCATCTCGACAAAGATGTATTTCAGTCCGCCCACTTTCGCGGCGGCGAAGAAATCCTTCCAGTCGACAATGCCGGTGCCCATGATCACTTCTTTCTTGTGATCGGTCGGACTGAAATCCTGCAGGTGTGCCGATATGAAACGACCGGGGAACTTGCGGAAATAATCCTGCGCTTTGTAACCCGAGGTGATGGCGGCGACCTGGAACTGCATCTTGACCGCAGCGGGATCAAGGTGTTCGAGCATGAAGTCATATTGCGGACGGCCATCGAACTTCTCATCGAACTCGCCATTGTGGTTGTGGTATCCGGCTATCATGCCTGCTTTCTTTACCGTCTCTCCGTAGTGGTTCAGCATTTCACAATGTTTCTTTACTTCATCTGCGGTCTTGGCCCCGAGTCCACTGGACGCGATCATGCATTTCAATCCCAGCTGATGCGCGAAATCGATGCGCTCGGACAGGCTGGCTTCGTCCATGATTTCCTTCCAGGTGAAATGACAACTGGTGGTCTCCAGGCCCGAATCATTGGTAATCTTTTTAAGTTCCTTACCGGAGTATTTGACCAGCGGAGTAAAGGGTCCCTGGTAGCCCTTGGGGCTGCACCATTCCACGTTCTTGTAACCATAGCCGGCCAGTTGCTTCATGGTTTCTTCCGGTTTCTGGGAGATCGCATCCCGGTAAACATAAGACTGGAAACCAAGAGGCATATTGACGCCTTTTTTATTCGCCATGGCTAAAACGGTAGCGGGGATTGCCCCGACCAATCCGGAAGCGGCGAAGCCGGCTGCGGCATTGCCGATAAAAGATCTTCTGTTCATGATAATGAGTTTGTTGTTTTAATTTATGGAATTGTGGTCAGCTACTTTTCCTGACCGGCGCTTATTGGCCATAAAAGGTATGTAAAAAATGGGGATCTGCCATGATCCTTTTAAGAAAATGCTGTAAAAACAAAAAATCCCGTGAAACTAATATCCGTATTTAGTTCAATGTGCTAATCATCCAATCCCTTTCCATTGAGCATTTGCTGCATATATTTTTCGACCCTTGATTCCCGTGTTTTGGATTGTTTGGGCTGAGAAAAATAAAAAATGTACCCTCTTTGCCGTCCCGGCGTCAACGCGTTAAAAGCAGTTTTCAAGGCAGGGATTTTATCTAATTTATTTTTAAATTCTTCCGGAATGATGAATTCGGTCGTCTTTTTTAATTTCACCTTCAAACCGGCTTTTTCCACTTCAATGGCTTCATAGATATAGGCCTTCAGGATGGGTTTCATCTTAACTATTTCCCGAACATCGGTGAACCGGATCTGGCGCGCTGCCTGCACATTCTTCGTTTGTTGGATCAGAATACCCTTGGCATCATGTAACAAGGCACCTTTGAAAAACAACAGCGCACAGTATTCTTTAAACACATGTATCAAAACGATGTTGCTTTTCTGAAACGTGTAACAAGGAACGCCCCACTTCAATTCTTCGGTCAGGCCACAGTCAAGCACGATCATTCTCAATTGCTCCAATTCTTTATGCCAGTTTTTGGCTTTATTGAAGTAAAAATCAACCTTGGGATTTATTGCACTCTTTGTCATAGTATGTTATTTTATGCAAAATTCAGACCATTAGCGAGCCACGGAATGCCCTGGCGGCATAATATGATTCCGCACCGTTGTGATACAGGAAGACATGGTCGTAGCGACGATCACAAAAGAGGGCACCGCCGAGTGCTCTAATACCAGCAGGAGTTTGCACCCAGCTCGAGGTTTTCGTATCGAAATCCCCGAGTTCCTGCAAATCCCGATATTGCCGTTCCGTTAGAAGCTCAATGCCCATGGCTGCGGCCATATCCATGGCGCTGTTTTTTGGTTTATCTTCTTTCCTTGACTTTAGCGCCTCGCCGTCGTAACAAAGACTTCTGCGGTCTTTGGGACTTTCCGCTGAACAATCATAAAAAATGTATTCGCCCGTTTTTCTATCATGACCAACAACATCCGGTTCACCGCCGGTTCTTTCCATTTCATGGAGTGACCACAGTTTTTCCGTATTGGCTTCCAGCTTTGCTTGTATTTTAGCCCATTCAAGACTTTTATGACGGTTCATGTTTTTCTCAAAACGGGCTTTCAACGCCCGGAGTAGTTCTTCACGTTGTTCCGGTGACAACTTCTTTTTATTGCTATTCATGTTGTTGAAATGATTTTTCTATCCGCAGGTCTGAAATACCACGATACCACAGTCAGGATGAGCAGTGTCAGCGAGGGAACGATTTCTTTTATGGAATCACCCAATGCGATGTGAGAAAATACCGCTCCCGACATGGCGAAGAAAATGCCTGCATAAGCCCATTCTTTTAACAGACCGAATCTTGGAATTAAAATAGCTATTGCTCCAAGTATTTTCCAGACACCAAGGATGCGCGGGAAATATAAAGGATAACCTAAATGAACCATTATATCCAAAAACCCTTTTGTATGAAATATTTGCTGCAAGCCACTTGCCAGCATGGCTAGTGCCAGCCAGATGGTGGAAATCCAATAGATAATTTTATTTCTTTTTGTCATAGTGTGTTATTTTAATTTGCTTACTACGTCCTGCAATCGGTTATGCGCCATATTGATGCCTTGAGCGAAGGGTAACTTCAGCACCTGGTCTCTTTGGGCAACCGATTCATATACTACGTGCATACTGAGCTTGCTGCGGTCGTCAGTAAGTTGTTCAAATTCATAAAACTCAAGCTGCACGCCAAAAGCTGTATTGTCCATTTCAAATGTCCGGATGATTTTCCGGTTCGGAATGAACTCGTGGATGGCGCCACTGAATCCGTATTTATTTCCTTTAGGATCGGTTGTTTCAAATTGGTAACTGCCGTGCTTTTTACTTTCAAGTTTCAGCACTTTCGTTCCCATCCATTTCTCAACAATGTCGGCCTCTATGTGCGCCTTAAAAAGTAATTCCAAAGGCAAATCAAATTCCCTTGTAATCACCATTTCCTGTTTGCCGTCTTCGGCATTGATTTTTGTTTTCTGCTCCATGTTATTTGCTTTTATATTTTTTCATTATGGTTTCTAATTTGTTGAATCGGTCTTCCCACATTTTGCGGAATGGCTCAATAAAGTCGGCTACCTCTTTCATTTTTTTTGCATTGATATGATAATAGATCTCCCTGCCGTTTTGCTCTTGCTTAAGCAATTTGCACTCAGTGAGTATTTGTACGTGTTTTGAAACGGTCGGTCTGGCGGTGTCAAAGTTTTCCGCTATGGCCCCGGCCGTCATGGCTTGTGAAGCAACCAACAAAAGTATAGCCCTTCTTGTAGGGTCTGCTATGGCTTGAAATACATCTCGTCTTAAATTCATTGCGTAGCTATTTGACTACAAATATATGTGTAGTTATTTAACTACGCAAATTTTTTTCTGCGATTTTTTTACTTCTGCAAACATTTAATTTGCAATATTTTAGGTTTTTTGGTTTTGAAATCTGTGATCCTTGGTGCGAAACCCGAGCCATCGATCAGAGCCTATTGTTTAAATCCGAAGCAATATGAATAGA
>DATHGW010000063.1:0-4799 GCA_035317445.1 Puia sp. | reverse complement strand
CCTGAATTTTCTATAAAATGGATGCTGATTCCTGGTCTGAGGTGAATTATACGGAACCAAAAGAAAGGTTTTATCCGGCTGCAGCAATTTCAGCGTTGTATAGAATTCTTCGTCTGTTCTTTTACAAACCGGAGCGGCTTTGAAAAAATTGATTTCGGGATAGAATTCCTCCCAGCCGAAATTTCCATCTAATCCGAATTCTTCCCATGGCATGGAACAATCTCCGTAGAAACGGTTCGGATTTCCACCGCTGACATTAAACTCCAAACCAAAAATGGACTCTGAATTATTATTCGTCCTGAACACTGTTGCATAATCAGGAACGAGGCTGTATTGTCCTGCCTTGATCACGGAATCGGCTTCCGCTGCTGCAAGCACATAATTATTGGTCTGGTTCAATGGCCAGGTTGCCATAGTGAGATATACATCAGCCAAAAGTGATCTGGCTGAATTCTGCGTAGCTTTTCCCGGCTGACCAGGAAAACTGGTGGGCAGTAGGCTCATCGCCGTTTGCAGGTCGCTTACGATAACTGCATATATTTTGTCTACGGAATCTCTTGCCGGCCTGTAGTCGGGTCCTACCTGTTTGGTGATGATCGGCACAGGTCCAAATGTCCTGACCAGCAGGTAATAACTCCAGCCTCTTATGAAATACGCCTGGCCCGCTGCCCCATTTATTGCGGCCTGATCACCAGACACGCGGCTGTAATTCGCAATCACATTATTACTCTGGTAAATGGCACCCCAGGGCGTGCCCCACTGGCTGTGCGCGATGGCGTTGTTTCCACTACTTGCTTTGAACTGATCGAAATCGCGCTGATCTGCTTTGCCTAAGTTCGGATCTGCCGTAAGGTCATCTGAACCAAAAAAAGAATACAGGTGGAAATCAAAGGCATAACCTCCATCCACGACCATTCCCTGATAAATGGCTGCAACAGCAGCATCGAGATCTGATTGCGTTTGGAAATAATTCCCTGGCGTTAAAGTCGCTTTGGGATCTTCATGTAGTTTCGTGCACCCCAGAAAGGCACACAATGCAAGCAATACAACCGGGACGAAGATTTTTATTTTCATTTTGGTAATTTTTAATAGAAAATATGATTTATCTCAAATGATTTGAATGGTTAAAATCCAACCCTGAATCCTACGGTATATGTTCTGGGGTTTGGAATCACGCCCATTTCCACGCCCTGGGTCAATGCAGACTGTGCATTGGTCAGTTCAGGATCATAACCCGGATAATTGGTGATCGTAAATAAATTCTGGCCGCTTACATAGATATCCACATTGCTGATCTTTGCTTTACCCAAAACATGTTGGGGAATGCGATAGGTGAGGGATAAATTTTTAAGTTTTACGAAATTGGCGTTGTATACAAAACGGCTGCTGTTGGTAGGAAAGCTGCCGGTTGTACCAAACGCGGGGACGTCCGTTTCCTTTTGAGGAGTCCACATTCTGGTCGCCTCCTGTAAAGTTGCATTGCGGGTTCCGGGAGCCTGGCCCCAGGTATAGGCTATCGTTTGAGAATATATTTGCGCTCCACCCTGGCCGGCAAACATCAGGCTCAGCGAAAAATTACCGTAATTAAAATCATTGATAAATCCCCAAGTATATTTTGGAATTCCGTTTCCGATCGGGACATAGTCACTCTGGTTAATGGTACCATCGTGGTTTGCATCCAGGAATTTGGCATCGCCAGGTTTGTTGCCATAGGTCGCAGCCTGAGTAGCTTCACTTGTTTTCCAGGTTCCCAGGAATTTATATCCTGTAAATTCTCCCAAAGGGCTGCCAACTTTCAGAATGGAAATATTCTGCTGCGGTTGGCCGATACCGCTGATGATGACATTATCCAGCCCATTCAGATTGAGCACCTTGTTGTCATTGAAGGAAAATACCAGAGAGCTGTTCCAATTAAATTTACCTGCAGCAGAAGCCGCGACCGGTGTTCCTGAAATTCCAAATTCGATACCCCTGTTTTGGATGCTTCCGATATTCCGTTGATAGCTACCGCCACCCAGATAGGCCGGTGTTTGATAACTGAACAATAGATTGGAGATTTTCTTTTTATACGCATCAATGGAAACCGTCAACCGGTTATTAAAAAATGAGGCGTCCAAACCGACATCGGTTTGTAAAGTCGTTTCCCAAACCAGATTGCTCGCAACAGGAGATCCGAGCGGTGTACTGATGCTGAGCGTTGATCCATCGAAATAATAACCCACATTACTGGTATTGATCACCGGTATGGAAGAATATGGCGGAACGCCCTGGTTACCCGTTTGTCCATAACTGCCGCGGAGTTTTAAGGCAGAAAAAACTTTTGAATTCGCCATGAAGTTTTCTTTGGACAGGAGCCATCCTACACCGATGGAAGGAAATGTGCTGTACTTCTTCGTTAAGCGTGAGGAGCCGTCATCCCTGATGCTCGCCGTAAGAAGATATTTTTCCTTGTAAGAGTAGTTGATCCTTCCCATAAAAGATTGCAGTTCACTGAACGCATAACCAGACGTTGCTTTCTGCGTTCCGCCAACGCCGAGGTCATAATACCCCAGGGCGTAAGTGGACAGGTTAGATGACTGGGCATTGATGTTCTGATTTTTTGCCTGCTGATATTCATACAAACCAGTCAGGGTGATGGCATGATCGCCTAGTCTTAAATTATAGGTCAGAAAGTTACTGGTTTGAAAGGCCGTGTTCCACACTGAATTTCCCGAAGCAAATCCCGAAGAAATGCCATTGATAACCGTCTGGCTGGTATTCAATCCAAAAAGCTGGCGGGTCCATCCCCAATTGGACTCATAAGAATTGGAAGAGGTGAACGTGAGGTTTTTGAGAATATGATAGGTCAACACGCCTGTGCCGACTGCGTCCAGGGAGTTCGCATCAACTTTTTGGTTGGTGGCCTGTGCCACGGGGCTCACATTAAGGGTACCATACTGAGAAGTAATGGTCAGTTTTCCTGTTGCCGGATCGCGCACAGGTTTAGTGGGATCCCAGAAAGCGGCCGAAGCAAAGGGATCTCCTGTATCTCCCCCATAGGCCGTATTCCGGCTAGATGGAATGGCGGTAAGCAAATAGAACTTGATCTCCAGCTTATCATTGATCTTAAAATCAAGATTGGATCTGACGGTACCCCTTTTATAGTATTGGTTCAGGATGAGGCCGGGCTGATCCAGATAATTAAAAGAGACAAAGTATTTCATATGTTGCGATCCACCCGATACGCCAGCCTGGTAGTTCTGGATAAAGGGTTTCTGCTGCAGGGCCTTCTGCCAGTTCGTTCCCCCATTCGTTTTGAATCCGTTCAACTGATCCTGGGTAAAGGCAGCGGGTAAATTTGTTGCTGCATTTTGAATGTTTACAGTATTGGCGAAATCATACGCGTTCATCAAATCCAATTCTTTCGCCACTTCCGCTTTCTGAAACCAGGCGTCCACATTTATTTTTGGACTTCCCTCGTGGCCCGTTTTCGTTGTGATGAGCACAACACCGTTGGCGCCCCTCGATCCATAGATCGCCGTGGCAGATGCATCTTTTAAGATTTCCAATGACTCAATGTCGGATGGACTGACCGATTCAATGGATCCACCAATATATCCGTCTATTACGTACAATGGCTCATTGGACCCCGTTATAGAATTGAAACCCCTGATCCGAACACTCAGCGGACTGCCCGGCATACCGTTGGCACTTTGTACAGCTACTCCTGGAGCCGTTCCCTGGAGCGCCTGCTCCACTCTTACCAGTGGTCGTTTCGCAATTTCGTCTGCGTTGACAACGCTAATAGAACCCGTAACATCCCTTTTTCTTTGGGTACCATATCCCACCACGATCACATCATTTAGTGACTGAGACGAATGTTTTAACGGGATATCGAAATAGCTTCCGCCCCCGACAGCGAGTTCAGTGGGTAAATAACCCACAAAACTTATTACGAGGATTGGTTTTGCCTGGCCGGTAATGGACATTTGAAAATTGCCCGAAGAGTCTGAAGTTGTGAAAGAAGAGGTATTCTTGAGATTAATATTTGCGCCTGGCAAGGGCCTGCCATTTTCATCGGTAATCTTACCCTTTACCATCCGGTTTTGGGCAAAACTTTGAATGAAAAGGCCAAATACCAATAATATCAGCAATGGAAGTTTTTTCATATGAAGCAATAGTTTTGGTGAATAAAGACACAAATAACGCGGTGAGACCTTAATGGAATCGCTAATAATAGATTAATAACCTTATTAATTATTTCTTTTTAAAAGAAATAAAAAAGGGGAATGTAAAAACATTCCCCCGTGAAGCAGATCCAAAAGATTAGCAATACATCTAGTCTGCTTATACCATATTAACTGCTTAGACCATTATAATTCCGGCGTTTAGAAGATAAACGCCATCAATTATCATGGAATATACTTTGCCGCGATTAATGTCCATACTAATAATCCATTAACGATCGTATTAATTATTCTTTTTCTCAATTATAATTTTCAAATTAATTGATCATTAAAGGACTGGTTAATCCTTTTCCTGTTTATTACATCCACAAAAGAACACAGGAATTACAATCGTTAATCTTTAGATCAGTTAAAATGATGGATATCAAGAAGTTTTCTGCATCCCTGAACCGCCGGTCGGTATTGAAGGCTCTCGGACTGGGAACCGCTTCGGGGATTTTGGGAATAGCCGGCGGAATCCCATCTGTCCAGGCTGCCGGCATTGAAAAAGCCTCATATAACCGGGGACTACCGGCTCTGAAAATCAAAAGCGTAAAAGCAATTGGTACGGCGCCTCAGGGGGCCAACCTGGTC
>DATHGW010000062.1:0-4991 GCA_035317445.1 Puia sp. | reverse complement strand
GTAGAATTGAAACTAAGCAAGTCTATCGTATAATTAATGGAGAACATAGCGCCACATTGTCAATTATTGTTGCAATTGCTAAAGGCTTGGAAATTCATCCAAAAAAATTGTTGGAGTTTGAGTATGATTTTGATAAATGACTTACTGACCTAACCAAAATACAACTTTGTAAAGTGCAGATTTGAGTTAATAGGAATATGGATTGAAAGAGTAATACTACTACACTCCTCCCTTCAAGCTAAGGGTTAATCTTTATAACCGGGACAATTGGCAATTCCCATTCGTTATTTTTAAAGAGGCCCTCTCGTGCCATAGATAAACCAATCTTATGAAAATGCTCTATGCCCCGGATCGTCCTGGTGAAGAAGGCGAGTCACTAATTGTACCGCCAGCTCTTAAGCGATTTGTCTTTCCCTGGGCAATTCCAGTTTACCGGGAGTATGATTTTGGATATATCCTCATTCAGGAATTACAAACAAATAAATTCAGCATTCATTCGTGGAGTATACACGCCAATAAGCAGGTCATTTTATATCCTGTCAGCGACAGGCCGATCCTTGCACTTCAGTTTACACTTGGAAACGATATCCCCTGTGTACTTCAAGGCTACGGGCCTATACTTTTAGAGAAATCAAAATATGAACTTTTCTATGTTTCAAAGAGCACAAACAGCGCACATTTCGGCCCTGGTCAATATGAATCCCTTCATATTGAACTTGAGCCGGAACAGCTGGTAGATCTTCAAGAAAGTTACCCAGCCGTAGGAGAGCTTTTAGTAAGACTTACTGAGTCCAATTCAAAAGGAAGTCCTCTAATCGCTGCTCATATGAACTATGTCGTCATGAACATCCTTAATAAACTACGTTCAGAAGACAAAACCGGAGGCAAATTGGTGTTTGAAATGCAAAAATATATATTGGAACTCCTTAGCGAATATATTGCCGCGATCACTGACCTACAACATGACAAAGCACGTCGTGATGTGCCCCATAAAAAAATCCTGATACAGGTTAAACAGTTTATAATGCAGGAACCAAATATCCATGAACAAACCATCGAAAAGCTTGCTGGTCGTTTTGGTCTCAGTCCCACGGCGCTCAAGAGCGAATTCAGTACTATGTATGAGGTCCCGCTTGGTTCCTTTGTCCGTTTTCATGCATTGACAAAAGCTCATTATTTAATTGCAACCACCAAACTTAGCATCGATTATATTTCTGATGAGGTTGGCTATCCTTACAGACCAAACTTCAACCAAGTTTTTAGAAAACAATTTGGATACTTACCTCAAGAACTCCGAAAGGATTTTGATGGTTCAATTATGTAATGATAAACACTTATGCATTATTCAACCAGCCCGAATCCATCAAATTTAATTGTCTGAATTCATTCATTTCTGCATAACCAACCTCCTACCTTGCATTGAGATTTTTTGAACCATACTCAACTAATTTAAACGAGAAGGCTGGCCAGATCTATTGTAAAACAGATCTCCGATTAACAAGTTAGTAGCTAGTTCCCAGCCGGATCAAACCTCACCACAAATCAATCAGATGAAAAAATCGTTCATAGTCAAAATTATTTCCTTCCTTTTCATTTTCTTATTTATTTACGCCGCAGCAAGTAAATTCATAGATTTCCAAAAATTCAGAGTTGAATTGGGTCAGTCCCCTTTACTGACTGCCATGGCCGATTGGATAGCCTGGATCGTGCCTATCCTGGAGATTTTCATATCAGCCCTTTTGGCCGCGCAGAAATTCAGATTGGCAGGTCTCTACGCCTCATTCTCACTAATGGTAATATTTACCGCTTATATAATTACCATTACTCATTTCAGTGAGTACATTCCATGTTCCTGCGGAGGTATCCTGGCTACACTGACCTGGAATCAACATTTAATATTCAACCTAGCATTTGTTTTACTGGGAATAATAGGTGTTTTGCTTTCCCCAATGCCTACTAAATTAATATTCAATAAGAATTTGTTGCAACAATACAAAGAAAAGGAGAAGCCGAAAACCTAAAAAAGAGTAGGCGTTAACATTAAAGTTTTATTGCTTTTTGAATAAAAGCAATCCAGTTATGAAAAGATCCATTTTAAGCGTAGCCGTAATCGTTATGCTGGCCATTGGGAGCGCTTTTACCTCCAAATCATACTTGTCCAAGTTCTCTAATGTGCGTGAAGCACCAACCGGCAGTAGCAGTCCGTGCAATCTTGCAACCCATACCTGTGGCGGTTCAACCCGAAATTGTATAGACGGGGGAAATACTGTCTATAACCAAACCGACGCGAGTTGCGTTACCCCACTTCAGCAAGATAATTGACAATTATTTTAAAAAGGGAACTGTTGAGGATAGCCTTTAGTTCCCTTCCCTTTTAAATCTCCGAAATGCGACGGAAGATATTTTTGTTACTTATCTGTTTCTGTTTTGGGATTTGTTTAAACTTGTTCTTATATAGATTATCGGATAAACTGAATCATGAGCCAAATGGTTTCATCAGGCTTTTTCCTCCCCATAAAGTCTCCCCATTGAATTTTCGTGATCTCAAATTCAATTCCTATTATCTCGGGGGCGCCACTTCTAAATTTATTTATTTGGCGAATAAATCTGCTCCTGACTATTTACTCATGGTGAATTACAATTTGTCTGCCCCTGTTGCAAAAAGAATGAGATTTCCTGCGGATGCCAAAATTGTAGATGGGCAATCTTTGATTTACATAGATTCTCCTCTTATCACCGTTACAGTTGGAAGATTAGCCAAAATATTCATCGGTAAATTAGGAGATTTACAATTGAATGGAACCGATCATAAACCTGATATTTACTTTAATGCTGCATTTCCGGTCTCCTACAAATCTTTTATTCTAAGAGTATTTAAAAGCGAAAATCATGAATCCATATTTGCAAAAGAATCATTTAATCCATATAATCTTAATTATGCACCAGAAATATTAGAAAAGCAACAGGACGGTGTTTTTTCCACCGACGGGATGCTGAGTTTCTCGGCAGGGTCGCAATATTTAGTCTATACGTACTTTTATCGCAATCAGTTTATATGTTTGGATACGAATCTTAACGTTGTTTATAAAGCCAGGACAATCGACACAACTACTCTTGCAAAGATCGAATTGGTTAAAATTTTATCCAGAAATGCAGTTACTTTTTCAAAGCCACCCATACTCGTAAACAAGATAAGTTGCATCAACGGCCAATGGATACTTATCCGATCCATGTTAAGGGCAAATAATGAAAATAAGGCCCAATTTGACAGGTGTTCCGTAATTGACGTTTATTCTTTGAGTGATGGGAAGTACCATTTCAGCTTTTATCTACCCGATTTAAAAGGCAGAAAGGTTACGGAGTTTCGGGTTTTTAACCATATGTTGATTGCTTTATATGGAGATTTCATTTATTCATTCCTTGTTAATTTTTAAGGACAGAATGAAAGTCTTTGTCCTTGATTATTATAACCTTCATTTCCTTTTCGCCTTTGACGAGGTTAAGGCCATTATCTTGTAGGGCTTTTTTTATATCACTAAAGTCCGTCAAAATAGAATCTAGAGTTATATCTATAGTTCCAGCGATTCCCGTTTCATCCAAAATCGGAGGCTCATTCTGAAACTGCCCCCATAATGTAATGATTAGATCATATATAGGCAAATTGATCATTTTGAATCCAGAAAAACTGCCGATTCTGTGAGGCTCGCCTCCTTTAGATTTCAGCATCAGCTTTGCTTTCTGGGAGGCTACGAGTCTCCAATAAGGCATCACCCTGTTTTCTACCTTTATGATATATCCAAAATTGAATTCGAGGTCCTGTTGCATAATTTTTTGCATATTCCCTTTATTCGCCTCTTCCAAAGACACACTTAAATTGTAACAATATAAATTTTCACCGCTGGAAAAGCTAGGTTGAAACGCTGATGAGTCACGCATTTCAAGTATTGGGGATTCAACCCAGTATTTGCCATAGTCAGGATCCCCTGGCATGTAGCTGGCCAGAGTGTCGCCATAGGCGGCCAAGTATAAACTCCCAAGGTCTTTGTTGAGGAGAAGGATTTGATTTGGTTTAATGAACCCTAAAGGTTGCCTGTTTACAAATCCAATACTAAAAACTCCTCTTGCATATTTTGTCAACACTGATCGCATTACAAAATTAGTGTCATTGCCTCCGTTTCCGTCAACTAAGAATGTCTTTGTGAAATCAAATGCATTGGGATTATTCGTAATTTCCTCGTCATTGAGCTTCTGTGGCAAATTCAAATTAATCCCTGAAATAAAAGCTTGAATATTTTCTGAATTCAAGTCGGAATTGTATGTGATTGCTCTTACAACTCCAAATGAATCTATCCAAATAAGGTGTGGGACGCTAAATATCTTAAAATGTTCAAACAAAACCGAGTCAAAAGCAATGGATAGGTTCAACGCATATTTTTTTTCATATTTGGCGTACATTTTCTGAATTGCGATATTTTCATGTTCGCCGTTAAACCCTACTAACAGGATCTTCAATTTCCCTGAAAATTCCTTTTGTAATTGATCGTTGTGCGGGAAATTCCGTACACAGGTTCCGCAATGCATAGTCCAAAAGTCGAGAATAAGGAATTGACCTTTGAAATCCTTTAGCGAACGATTGGCGATAGAATTATGGTTGATGACAGCTAAATTAAAGTCTGGGCACATCCTCCCTATTACTGGTGTACGCACTGCTTCGGTTTGCGCCAGCAAGCTGGATTGAAAAACAAAGTATGACAATACAATCAAATAGCCTGTTCTATGCCAACACGAATTACGCCTCGTTTTCATAAATCATATTATTTACCAATGTGCGTTTACCCAACGATATAAGTTAACATTAGGTTCATTTTGAAATCCATGGTGAAATTTGGTCAGATAAGAACCCCGATGATTTAATAGCCCGGGTTTTGGGTGAGATTTGGGTTAAGCCCGATTTCAGAATGGGGAATTGGGTAGAGCGTGTCCGTGGATTG
>DATHGW010000061.1:0-4850 GCA_035317445.1 Puia sp. | reverse complement strand
TGTCCAATCCATCATAATATCCCCTGATCACATGCTGTTTATCCATCATCACCATTTTCTGGGTATGAATAAAGTTCGAATCAACGCCTTCTCCATCGGCAATGCCCAATTTCAATTCATCCAAGGCAAAATCATAGATTGTTTTTTTTGGCCCGGTCAAAAGCCACCATACATCCGGATTGATACCATACCGGTCTGCATATTTTTTTAGTTGCGTCGCGCTATCCCGTTCGGGATCTACGGAGAAAGAAAGAAAATGCACAAAACTCGTGTCCACACGTTTCATGTCATCCTTCAGGATGAGGCCGTCCTGCAGTTTTTTCATGTTCCTGGTCAGTGTGGGACAAATGCTCGGGCAGCGGGTGAAGAAAAAATCGGCGATGATAACCCTTCCCTGCAGGTCGTCCAGCGCAACGGCATGACCTAGCTGGTTAACCAGTTTGATATTTTTGACCCGGTGCCAGATTGTATCGGTGATCACTTTTCCATCCTTTATGGTACTGGTCACCGTATCGGGATAATACCTGCGCGGCATGGCGAGGGCGCCCTTGCTTTTGTAGTCTGTAATGCTAAAAAAAATCAGCGGAACAAGAACGACCACGCACAATGCCAATATCGCTTTTTTGCTCACATCTTTCAGTTTACCGATGAACCAAACAATAAACCATCGCGGCAAGGCGATGGTTTATTGGAAGAAATATATCGCAATTCATCTATCTTATTCCATCGCACCGGGCTTCTTGGCCTCATGCTTTTCTTCCTTTTCCTTCACTACTTTCTTGCTTTGCTCCACATGATTGCGGTCATACCTATTCCGCAGGTTTTTAAAAGAATTCCCATCCCATAAAAAAGCGCCCAGGAACCATAAGAACAGCGTGGCCGGTATGCCAATGGTCATGATCAGGTTCTTGAGCTCATAACGGAGATGCATAAACTCTGCTATAATAAAAAACGCCTTGGCCAGGGTGCCAATGACGAAAATGCCATTCAGGAAATGCTTGGGGAGGAAGTCGGTTTCATAATACCAGATGGCCAGTGCCAGTTCTGCTACAGTAATGATGAGCAGGATCCAAAACGTCCGCCAAATGGCTTTGGTTGAAAAACTGTGGCCATCATCGTGGGCCGCTTCGGTCGCTGTTGAATGTGTATGATCCATTTTCTCAGAATTATTTGATGCTGTCCGAAAATCTTACAGCAGGTAGAAACAGGTGAATACAAATACCCAGACCAGGTCAACAAAATGCCAGTACAAACCAGCTTTTTCAATCATCAGATAATGCCCCTTCTGCTCAAAAACACCTTTCCATGTCATGATCAGCATAATAATATTAATAATCACGCCGGAAAATACATGGAAGCCGTGAAAGCCAGTAATGGTAAAAAAGAAATTGGTAAAATTTGTAGTCGACTGTGTTCCATCAATATTCATGAATGGATTCCTTCCCCACCAGGCACCTTCACCATGCAAATGGGTCCATTCCCAAGCCTGGCATCCCAAAAAAGCAAGGCCGCCCAGGATAGTAAAAAACATCCATTTCATAACTCCTTTTCGATCGTTTTGATGACCGGCACCAACAGCCAGAACCATGGTAACAGAACTCATGATCAGGATAAAAGTCATCAGGCTCACAAAGGCCAGCGGAATCGGCATTTCACCCTTTACTCCGGGAAATGAACGAAAAACTTCATTGGGATTGGGCCAGGAATTGCTGGAAAAGCGAATCGTGCCGTAGGAGATCAAAAAAGCGCCGAAAGTAAACGCATCGCTCATCAAAAAATACCACATCATCAGCTTACCGTACTCAACGTTGAAAGGGCTTTTACCCCCACTCCACAATTTTTGTCCCGCAGCTACTGCTTGTGCCATGTTGTTGTTTTATACTGGTTACAAATGTATTCAACAAATCCGAAAATTATTGTATCAACATAAAGAAAATGAACAAATAGATCCATAGAATATCTACGAAATGCCAATACGTACTCATGATTTCTATGGGTACAGGATCATAATTGCGGATTTTTATATTGATGGCCCTGAAAAATAGGATGATCAAGGCGATCACCCCTGCCAGCACATGCAATGCGTGAAGACCTGCGATGACATATAAAAATTGCCCCGCGCCAGAACCCTGCAGGGTCACCCCGCTGTTCCAGATATGGGTAAAACTGATCCATTGCAGCAGCACGAAGAGCAGGCCAAGAAAGGTGGTGATGGAAATCATTTTTTTATAGCGTTGCATCTGCCTTTCTTTGAAGGCTTTTACCGCCATTTGTATTGTGAGGCTGCTCAGCAGGATCACTGCAGTAGAATACCAGAAGCTACGCGGGATCTCAAATGTGGTCCAGGCCGGCTGTTCTCTTTTTACAATGTAAGCGCTCGTCAGTCCGGCGAACATCATGATGATGCTGCCGATCGCGATCCACAGTGTAAACTTATGCGGATGTATTTTTCTTCGCTGTTCTATCACGTTTCTCAGTTCAAATGTTTTTCTCATCGCCTGGTTTCATTAAACTTTTATCTTGTCTATTAACAAAGCCAGCAATACTACCGGTAAATAAATATAGCTGCTGAACATCACGCGCCTTGCAGCCTGCACGGTCATGGCCGAATACAATCGCACGCATTGCCAAACCATCAGCAAATTGGCCAGCAATACGACCACCAGGCTAACGATACCGCTCATTCCAAAAAAATACGGCAATACGCCGACAGGGAGCAGCAACAGGGAATAGATCACAGACTGTATCGCCGAATATTTTCCAGGTCCTTCGTTTGACGGAAGCATTTTAAACCCTGCATTACTGTAATCCTTATGCGCAATCCAGGCAATGGCCCAGAAATGCGGAAACTGCCAAAAAAATTGCAGGGCGAACAATATCCACCCGCCGGCACTCAGGTCATCATTTCCCGCGGCCCATCCAATAAGGCAGGGCAACGCACCGGGCACTGCACCCACCAACACAGAAATGGAGCTGACCTTTTTCAGTGGTGTATATACAAATGCATAAATAAACAGGCTGAATGCCGACAGGGCTGCCGTCAGGAAATTAAAATGCCAAAGCATCCACACACCTGCGATGCCGGAAACGATGGCAAAGATCCAACCCTCCTGCACGCTCATCCTCCCTGCCGCGACGGGACGATTGGCGGTTCTTTTCATCAGGGCATCGGTATCTTTTTCAACCACCTGGTTGATGGCGTTGGCGCTTCCTGTAACCAGCATGCCTCCGGCAAACAGCAGCAGGATGGCATTCAAATCATATACGGTGACTTTCGGGGCCAGCAAATAACTGATCACTGCAGAAAAAACGACCATGAAGCTCAGGTTGAATTTGATCAGGAGCTTGTAATCCTGCAGTTTGCTGGCTATTTTAAAAGAACTGGATTGCTTCACGATTTCCTGCTGCATCAATGCGTAAATTATTTATGGTCATCTAATGCTTACTCTCATTGGCACCAACAGGTTCTGTTTGCGGAATAAACTCTCTTCCATCTTTCCCATAGTCATAAGCCCAGCGATATACTTCGGGGATCTCTCCGGGCCAGTTTCCGTGTCCGGGACGTATTGGCGCAGTCCACTCCAGGGTATTGGAACCCCATGGATTCTGACTGGTCACTTTTCTTCCCTTGAAAATCGAATAGAAAAAATTGAAGACAAACATCAGTTGCGCGGCAAAGACCACCATCGCGACAATCGAAATAAACCTGTTCAGGTCGGCAAACTGATTGAACGAGGTCCAGCTCCTGTAATCAAGATAGCGTCTGGGCAAACCCGCCAGGCCCTCGTAGTGCATCGGCCAGAAAATAAGGTAAGCGCCGGCGAACGTGATCCAGAAATGGATATAGGCCATAGTATTGTTGAGGTATCGCCCATACATCTTCGGGAACCAGTGATAGATCCCGGCAAACATTCCAAAGAAAGCAGAAACGCCCATCACAATATGAAAATGCGCAACGACAAACAAGGTATCGTGCAAGTGAATATCGAGTGTGGAATTACCAAGGAATATACCTGTTAACCCACCTGAAATAAACAGGCTAACAAATCCAATCGCGAAAAGCATTCCGGGCGTAAACCGGATATTGCCTCGCCAGATGGTCGTGATCCAGTTGAATACTTTAATGGCTGACGGTACGGCGATCAACAGGGTGAGCAACACAAATACAGAACCCAGGAAAGGATTCAACCCGGTCACAAACATATGGTGAGCCCAAACCAGGAAGGCCAAAATGGCTATCGCGAACAAAGAACCTACCATGGCCATATAACCGAAAATCGGTTTGCGGGAATTAACCGCCATGATTTCCGATACGATGCCCATGGCCGGCAATATGATAATGTATACTTCCGGATGACCCAGAAACCAGAACAAGTGCTGGTACAGGATGCCGCTTCCCCCTTCGTTGGGCAGGGCCTTCTGGGTGGATGCTATAAATATGTCGGAGAGATAAAAGCTTGTGCCCGCATGCCGATCGAATAACAGCAGGATAAATCCGGATAATAACACCGGGAACGACAACACGCCCAAAATGGCCGTAAACAAGATCGCCCAGAGCGTCAGGGGCAACCTGGTCATACTCATCCCCTTGGTGCGGAGATTCAGTATCGTCGTAATATAGTTCAGTCCACCTAACAGGGATGACACCACGAACAAGGCCATGCTGATGAGCCAGAAATCCATCCCCGCCTTGGAGCCCTGCGAAGCATCCCCCAACGCGCTCAGTGGCGCATAGCTGGTCCAGCCACCACTGGCGGGACCGGTTTCAATAAACAAAGAAGAAAGCATCACCACGCTGGCGAGCCAGAAGAACCAATAAGACAGCATATTCAGGAATGGAGAAGCCATAT
>DATHGW010000060.1:0-2649 GCA_035317445.1 Puia sp. | reverse complement strand
TAAATTTTTCAAAATACTGATGCGGATCATTGGGAAAATAATCTGACATCAACAGCAGGCTGTTCAAGCCTTCTGCCTGCGCCCACCAGTTTTTGCTATCGAGCAAAATGGAGATGGTATCTCTGCCCTTGAAATAATATCCTTCGTCATAGAATCCGCCCAGCACGGGATCCCATCCATTGGCCAGCGCATGATCGAGCATTTTTTTGCCGGCTGCTAATGTAACCTGATCATCTTTCAATCCAAGTGCATGCGAAGCTTCCAGCATCAGGTATGCCGTTTCTACATCATGCCCGAAGGAGACATGATCTAAATATTTATGTTTTAGGATAGATGCTTCGGAAGAATCCCTGAAGGAGACCGGCGTCCAGTCGGGTTTGAAAAAAAGGGTTAAGTATCCTTTGCTGGTCGTGATCTTATCCCGGATCAGATAAAGCATTTCCTGTAAACGTTCGCGGACCAGCGCATCGGGCCAGACCTCATACAACGCCGTAAGCGCTTCCAATAAATGAATCGAGGAATTTTGATCCTTATAACCGATATCGGCTGTTGATGGAATGCTTTCATCCCTGATCACCCTGGTGCCATCTCTTTTCAAATGCTGATAATAACCTTTATACACCGGGTCATGACTATGCGCTTCCAGCCATAGAAATGTTTTTCTTGCCAGGTTGAGCGCGGCAGTATCTCCCGATGCTTTGTAGTAGGCGCACAAGGCATAAATACCAAACGCATTTCCATAAGCATCTTTTGGAATCTTTGGGTTGCTTTTATCATTTCCCTGCCGGTCGACCAGGTTATAAAAACCGCCATAGGTTTTGTCCCACATCTTATCTCGCAAAAAGAAAAAGCCCTGTCTGGAACATTGAATAAAATAAGTCTGATCAGGATATAGTTGCGCCGCGATGGCAGTGGACCAGGTGTGCCGTGCCTGCGTGACGATAAATTTATCCTGCGCACCGGTTGGTTTAAAATCGTAAGTAAAGGTTGTAATAAACCCGCCGTAGACGCTGTCCACCGATTGCGGATACCATTTATTTAAAAGTTCTGTTTTGACCGACCGCTGCATCTCGGCCGCGATCTGTAACCGCTCTGCTGCTGTCCCCGACATTGATTTTGTCTGGGCAGATAAAAAAGAAGAAATGAATAATAAGATGACGAAAGCGATTTTCTTCATGGTCAACATATACTATAAATATAATCCATTCACCGGGAAGAATGTTAACGCTGCGACGCTCTGCGGCTGTTTTTTGAATAGTTTGCCTATATTTAATCTCCGTTGACGATTCACTTAAAACATGCCTATATGAACCGAAAACTTCTCTGCGCGGCCATACTGCTTTGTCTTGCATTTTTTTCAAATGCGCAGGCCGTAACACTCGGCAGTGACCAGATCAAAGCACTCACGCCTGATTGGAAAGGCGAACGGTTCCCGGACGGGCGTCCGAAAACATCGGATCGTTTTTTAGAGCGGCTGAAAAATGTCTCTCTTGAAGAGGCATGGGGTTATCTGCGCAACAAGGGATATCAAAACCAGTTTGAAGGTGATTGGATGATCATCCGTCCTGATTCGGTGATGGTAGGCCGTGCAGTGACCGCCCAATACATGCCGATGCGGCCGGATTATGATAAACTGATCAAAGATAAAGGCAAAGCCGAAGGCCGGATCGGTGGCACCAACTCATGGCCCATCGATGTATTAAAGGATGGGGATATTTATGTAGCCGACAGCTATGGTAAGATCGTGGATGGCACGTTGATCGGGGATAACCTGGGCAATGCCATTTATGCAAAATCGCATAGAGGCGTTGTATTTTATGGTTCGGTCAGGGATATCGAAGGGCTCGAAGAGATCCAGGGTTTCAATGGCTGGGTCAAAGGATACGATCCGTCCTATATACAACAAATGATGCTGGGCGGAATTAATGTGCCGGTCAGGATCGGCCGGGCGACGGTATTGCCGGGCGATGCTGTGCTGGCGAAAAAAGGCGGCATTGTTTTTATTCCTGCGCAATACTTGGAGGAACTCGTCCAGAATTCCGAATTCGTGCAACTGCGGGATGCGTTTGGGCATCAGCGTTTGCGCGAGGGGAAATATACGCCCGGACAGATCGACCAGCAATGGAGCGATGAAATAAAAAAAGATTTTTTACAATGGCTGGATACACAAAAGAACCTTCCCATGACAAGAAAGGAACTGGATGACTACATGAAGGAAAGAAACTGGTAACCGCATTCTGTAACGACAAAAATTTGTCCTCATGACTCCCTCACAAAAATTCCTGAAAAAAATCGGGCTATCCGATCGTCACCCGGCCGCGGAAAACCACGGCCGCCGGTCTTTTTTAAAGAAATCTGCATTGGGTGGCATCGCACTGGGCGGGGCATATCTTTTTTCGCCCTTCGAGGAATTGATCGCCCAAAGCACGCAAAAGGTTTCGCGCCACTCGGCTCCTTCGGATTTAAAAATAACGGATATGCGTTATTGCGTCATCCAGAATGTGGGCCGTACGCCGATCATCCGCATCGATACCAACCAAGGTATTTATGGTTTGGGCGAAGTGCGGGATGGCGCGGATGAACGTTATGCGCTATTTCTGAAGAGCCGCATCCTGGGAGAAAATCCCTGCAATGTGGAAATGATCTTTA
>DATHGW010000059.1:0-2319 GCA_035317445.1 Puia sp. | reverse complement strand
TACAATGGAGCGAATGGTCATTGCTGTTAGGTGTATTTCTCCCGTTTCAAGGGGGATTCTGCCAGATTCAGACTGAAAAGTACCGTCGGGCCTTGCCTGGTTCATCAGATACTCTACTACCAGGTCTGTATACACGGAAGGGGCATAGTGCTCTGCGTGCAACCCAAACAGAATATATGGGCCGGCGAACTTAGCGGGTATAAAGTCGTCGATAATGTTGCTGTTGTAGCCATCTCTGATCGTATGTACCATAGCTTCTACCCGCTGCAACGCAAATGAATCATTCAGGGCAATGCCTTTCTGCCAGGCGATATCCGCTGCCATGGAAGTGAGTGTGTTATGATGACAAGACGCACAATGGAAGTGGCTTTTTTGGATGAATGTATACCCGCTCTTTTCGAGAATATGCAAACTTTTGATTACCGACTGTCTGATTTCGCGGGTATCAGTCATTCCGGGCCTTTTTGTCCAGCTCACCATTGTGCTGAATAAAACAACCATCCCTGAAATAAGGGCCACCGCAAAGAGAATTTTCCTTTTCATATTTAAGGTTTAATTGTTATTGATGAAGATATTTCTCCAGTATCGCAACAATTTCGGTATTGCCTTTTTGTTTTGCATAATACAGCGCATCTGTGCCGTCCAATGCTTTTTCAGAAACGATGGCGCCATGTTTTAGCAAAGCAAGGGTCATGGCAGGATCAGTTGTTTCGGCCAGTTGAAGTATCATCAGGGGCGTAAATCCGTTTTTACTTTTGGAATTCGGGTCAGCACCATGATCCAGCAAGTAAAAAAATGATTCCTTGTCACTGTTCACTGCAGCAAACATGAGAGGTGTCACACCATCGGTTAATCCCAGTGGCAGGTTCATCGGCCGCGCGTTTACATCTGCCCCATATTCAACAAGCATTTTCACGGAAGCAAAACAACGGAAACTCAGGGCGGCATTGATGGGGTAGTCTCCGAAAGCAACTGTGTCATTGGGCTTTAATCCGTAACCCAAAAGCAGTTTTAACAGTCCGGTATCACAGGAAGAGGCGGCAAAATAGAGCAGCGAATTATCAGGCGCGCTTTTTTTCGGATCAATTCCTTTTTCTATTAATAAACGAAATATTTCCACGGTACCGGGAATCGAAGCCAGTTTCACCAGCACGCTGTAACGCCCTACAGAAAGTTGTTTCACATCTGCGTGATGATCTAATAGCAACTTCGTTTTTTCCGGATCAGGAACAGCCAGCCACAAAGCACTGATGCTGTCTGAATTAAAATAGTTTACTTCGGCACCGTAATCGATCAGCAATTTCATTTCTTCTGCAGAACCATTCAGGGTCGCAGCCATCAGCGCAGAGTAATTTCCTGATATGGCATTGGCGCTATAACCAGCTGCAAGCATTTTTTTGACCGCATCCGTTTGCGCTGAGCGGATGACACGGAACAACTCCAGCGCCTTGACGCTATCTGCTGCTGCTGACGATTGGCCAATTGCAGTTGTGGCGAGCAAAAAGCAGGCTATGGCCATCAATGATTTGACGGGGATTTCTTTTAAGAACCTAACGAGGTGGTGTTTTTGAAGAGATTCCATGCCTGAATTAATTAAATGTCTCTGGTATGTGTCTCTGGTATGCATTACCAAAAAGGTTTAGGGGTTTACTTATGTTTTGTCGAAGTCTTACCGGGGTTGAGATTAGGAAATAAAGTTAATCATTTAAATAAATTCAGGACTACGGAATCGACAAACGTACGACCCTGATAACAAATAATTTAATTCCTACCTTTAATCTCTGGATGCTTATAGAGTATCTCATTGGCTGCGATATATGCGACAATTCGTATTCATCATATCATTGATTTCTTCGGCATACGCATTTGGACAACTGAAAAAAATTGCCGGTACTTATAATGATATGTTGTGGGGAGCTACCATAACTTTTAGAGAGGACTCTACATTTGAATATGTTTCCAAAGGAGAACACCCGATTTTTTACAGATGGGAAAATTTTTCAGAAAAAGGCAGATGGGCCATTTCGGGGGATACACTCATACTTAATCCACAATTGCCAAAAAAATCATTTGTTGAATCGGACTTTGAAGAAGCAGAAAACAAAGGGGACAGCAATTTGCTGCTAACATTTAACCATATAAAAAGGTATATTGATGTAAATGGAAATATTGTTAGCACTGACACATCTCAAATCGCCAGACTTGATTATTCATTTAATGTATCAAAGAAAAGAAAGCAGACCAGGATTACTCCCCGCCGGACGACAAGATGCACATTCGCAGGTTACATTCCGAAAGAAATCATTACGACAAGCCGGA